>JBBALJ010000020.1:39479-43385 GCA_040403075.1 Bacteroidia bacterium | reverse complement strand
GCTAAAGAGTATTTTGAAAACAATTTTAGTTTGTACTACTTTATTCAAAGTTTTTCCGACCACCCCTAGCCCCTCCGCTGGAGGGGCTAGGGGTGGTTGGCTTGTGGGTGGATATTTACACCATACTCACTTATAATATAGTTTTCCAAGTCTACCAATACATAAGGCATTCTTACTTTAACATCCATATCGCTTGCTCTAAACATTTTCAATCCTAGGCTTTCTAAATACGCTTGTCTAATGGCATCATATTCTATTTTGTTATCATGACTGCTTCCATCTATTTCTACAATTAGTCCAAGCGCTTTTACATAAAAATCTACAATATAGTTGCCAATAATTCTTTGTCGGTCGAAATCAATTTTATGAAATTGCTTGGCACGAACTTGTTTCCAAAACAACACTTCACCCAGAATGCCTTCTTTGCGTTTATCTCTAACAAGTGTTTTAAGTTTTGGGTTATATGGCAAATGCTCAACAAAGTTGCGTTTTATAGCTATACCATTAATTGTAGTTAGTATTTCCATAGTAGTGAGTTGTTTTCTACCAGCCCTAAGCTTCCGACCACCCCTGGCCTCTCCAACGGAGGGGAAGGAAAGCCCAAAGATGCTAAAGAGTAGTTTGCCAATAATTAGTTTATTCTATACTTTTAATTAGTTCATTTAATAGCATTTTATTTTTCATTCTTTTCCGAGCATTGTTCCCCTCCGTTGGAGGGGTTAGGGGTGGTCGGCTTAGGGGCGGCAACATCGCTGCCTTTGTTTAAAATATAAATGTGGATTCCAATTCGTACCTGTGAGCACTTTTACATGACATCACCCTCAACTGAAATCCACAGCACAAAAATATAATATTAAGTCAATTAACTTACACCTTCAAAAATCCCAACTCATACACCATGGGTTGCAGTTTTTCTGTGAGGGCTTTGTATGCTTCTTCAAATGGTTTGAAACTTACGGGTGCGAAATCGCCACTGGCATTGCGGGCTTGCAATGCTTTGCGCACCTGATACCAACCTACATCGGGGCGGTTTAGTTTTAGTTCGTCTCTTACGCTTCGCACATCGGTATGGGCAAAATAGGCTTGCCATAGTTTTTTACCTTCGTGCATAATGGCTTGGGCTTCGGTGGATAAAACACCCCTGACCCCTCCATCGGAGGGGAATAACGCGCGTGTATGCCCCTCCTTTGGAGGGGTGTCCGCAGGACGGGGTGGTAACTCGGCAAGATACCTTACCATAAAATCACTTTCAAACCTATCTGGGCTGCCTACTTCTTCTTCGGTAAAAGGTATAAAATGGTTTACAATGCTCCATTTCTTGCCATTCCATTCTAAATCGTTGGCACTGGCTGTTAGGTTACTTCCATTAAACAACATCCATATTAAACAGTCACTTTTAAATTCATTTGTTAATGCTTCGCTGGGTTGTAAAAACTGGTCTCTATCATTGAGCCAAGTGGGTTTTATAACTCTACGCACAGTAAATATAATTGAAGCTTGCCAAAGGTTTTCTTCTGTAATATAGAACCCATTTCCTGTACTGAATACAGATGAAGTAATTGCAGTTTGCTGAGTTGCATTTTGAATATCATTACTATTACAATACATATACGCAATTGCAGTGTCAATCCACGATGTTACTTTGGCGTATTTGTCTTGAGGTGTTATTGCATTTTTAAGTGGTATGTTAGTAGTGTTTGTTTTTAACCTTGGCATCCATAAACTTAAAAATTGTTTATTGGGTATATTATAGAAATTTTTCTCTCCAATTGGTTGTGCCTTTTTATCTAATACTTCTGTAGTAATTTCTTTAATCTCAATTTTCTTCTTACTATTTTGGTCGGTTTTCCATATTAAAAAACCAATAGGAAAGTCTCCTTTTAATCCATCAAATGACTTACTATGAACAATAAATCCATCTAAATATTTTGCATTCCATATTTGTCGAAGCTTTTCAAAGTTTGGTGCATTAACGTATTTCAGTTTACTAAAAACAGCCAAAGTTGCAGTAGGTATTTCTTTTGCTATTCTTACAAGAAATTGTGTAAATAATTCACGAGCTGCATAACCATAATCACCCATCCCGATTGCTACTTTTGTATTTGCAACATCGGTTTTTCCTTCATTACCTTGTGAGTTTGCAGCCTCCGCATAAGGCGGGTTAATCAATACCAATATCTTTTTGCCACTTGCTATGGCATCTCTTAGGGCTTGTGGTAATTTGTTTGTAAGGCTATAATCTATTTTCCCATCATCGGTTATATCATCATTCAAATAATCGTATTGAAACCTAGTGGCAGCCACACAGGTTTTGGTAGCCCTCATCACATCCACATCAGCCGCATCAAGGGTGCTCATAAATATATTGCGAGGGTTGCTATGCTTCACTTCAAGGTTGCCTACTCCGCAGCACATATCCCAAACGATATAGTCTTTTTGCCAGTTTTTGCCTAGGGTTTCGCTTAGTTTATCATAGGCTTTATCTACCACTGCAAGGGGTGTGTAGAATGCACCTTTAAAGCTGCGCTCGTCTATGGGTATTAAACTATCTCTGCGCTCAAGCAAATAGTTTCGGTATTCTTGTTTGGGTGGTCGGTGGTATATGGCCCAAAACTGTCTATACCCTTCTTTGTTGCCTAGCTCATATATTTTGCCATTTAAATTAAACACAGGGGCATTGCCTCGGTGCAGCAACTCTGCTGGCAGGTTGGCATGTGTGCTCACTATGCCATCGCTCATTATATCAGCAAAAAACAATAAGGCATAATCCTCAGGGGCTACTTCTTGTATCTCGCGGCCTATCATTATCACCCATTTGTCAAACACTTGTTTTAAGTTGTCAGGTGTAATCTGGGTGCGAATAATGTCACCACTTTTAATAGCATTTTTTATGGTGCTAATAAACTCTTCTTCGTGGGTTTCAATTTTAAAACTAACTATGTATGTGCCAATGTAGGCACTCACCACATCCAAAGCCTCTTGTGTGTATCCACTTGCATTTTTACCCCACTTAATAGGTTGCTTATAAGGGGCAAGGCATCGGCAGTTTTCATTATGGCAGCCTTTTTGGTATCTATCACACACAAAAAAGGAGGTATTTCTTCGCCATTGTCAAGGGCTTGCTGCACATAGTGTAACAATTGGGTAAACATTTGATAGGTGCTGTGTTTATACCCATCCTTAGCCTCAAACCATATTTCTTTGGTTTGTATATCTATTAGGTTTTTGCTATAGCTTTTGAGCCCCAAAGCCTTTATGTAGGCATCTTTCACATCTTCTTCGGTGCGGGCTTGTTGTAGTTTTAGGTATAAACTCATTGCTCACAAACATAAACGAGTCTATTGTATTTTAATAACACCATTTTCAAACAAAAATAGATGCTGTTGCAGGCGAGACACCTGCAAAGGCAATATGAAATAATTCTATACATTTGTGCTTGTAACTTTCGAGGTACACCCACGCTAAGCAATGTAGAGGTAAACTCTATGTTGCTTTTCTATTTTATGGGGTTACTCTAAAAACAAAAAGTGTCGAGAAACTCCCGACACTTTTATTAAATCGCAATAAATTAAATTTTAACTCTTACCAGGAGCGGTATAGCTTACAGATTTTTTTGATGCTTCATCAATGTCAGCTTCTGAAAGCAAAGGAGTCATTGAAATATTTCCAATGCCTACAGAATTAACCGTTAATACTACTGATAAGGCAGATACATCATCTGGTAGTTCAATGATTACATAAGCCACTTCTTCGCTAAGTGCCCAGTAAAATGATTCAACTTTGCCACCCATACTTACTATCATTTTTTCAATAGCAGATTTGCGTCCTGAGCCACCTTCTTTTAGTAAGCCCTTAATTCCATCGGAATTGTAATTCCCTTTAATTAGATACTTTTTCATATTTTTT
>JBBALJ010000020.1:0-39379 GCA_040403075.1 Bacteroidia bacterium | reverse complement strand
GTTGATATGATATTGATGATTCTTCCATAACCCGATTGTCTCATGCCATCTATTACACATTGCATCAAATGATGACTGCTAAGTAAATGGGAATTTAAGGCTGCAATAAACTCTTCTTCTTTGGCTAAATGAGCAGGCCCAGGACTGGGCCCACCACTATTATTCACTAATATATGGTAAATGGTATGTGAATTAACTTTTGCATCTATTGCTGACCTAACTGATTCAGGTTTTGAAAAATCGGCAACAATAAAATTATGTTTTTGTTCACGACTTGTATCCAGGTCTCTAACCACACGTTCAAGCAAGCCTCCATTGCGAGCCATAAGAGTTACATTAGCGCCTAGCTTTGCAAATTGTAAGGCAATGGCATATCCAATTCCTTTGGTACTTCCACAAACCAAAGCGTTCTTTCCAGTTAAATCAATATTCATACTTTCGAATTAAATACGATAAGCCTTTAAATACAAATAATATTATTAGTTCATCTTTAATACCTTGTATTGATGTGATTTGTACTATTCACAATTCCTTTTTCGACTTAGTTACAATTCCATACATTTGCCTCACAACAAAAAAAATTGGGGGAATACAGAATAATGAAAGTATTTAAATTTGGGGGAGCATCGGTAAAAAATGCAGAAGCAGTAAGAAATGTAGCAGATATTCTAAAACAATATGCCAACGAAGAATTATTGATTGTGGTGTCGGCAATGGGAAAGACTACCAATGCATTGGAACTATTAGCAAAGGCTTATTACAACAATGAAAAGGAAAGTAAAAATACCTTATTTAACGAAATAAAATCCTTCCATGACGATATTATTAAACATCTTCTTAAAGATGTAGCCAGTCATGCATATGACGATATTGAAAATTTATTTATTGAACTCGATTGCGAGCTAGAAAGTGCCCCTGAAGGCAGTTTTGATGCCATATATGACCAAATTGTAAGTTATGGAGAAATCTTCTCATCTAGAATAATAAGTGCTTTTTTGAATGATGCAGGTATTCGCAACAGATGGATGGATGCGCGAAATTTTATTGTTACCGATAATACCTACCGTGAGGGAAAAGTAGATTGGAAAACAACTGAAAGTTTGATTGGCAATAAATTAAAACCTATTGTAAAAAAGCAAATGGTAATCACACAAGGGTTTATAGGTAAAAACAAAGACAACCATACTGTAACCCTTGGTAGAGAAGGGTCCGACTATACTGCAGCTATTTTTGCATATGGACTAAAAGCTGAGAATGTTACCATTTGGAAGGATGTGGCGGGTGTAATGAATGCCGACCCTAAAAAATTTCCAGATGCTGTTAAATTAAATGCATTGAGCTATCCAAAAGCCATTGAGATGGCCTACTATGGCGCAACAGTCATTCATCCTAAAACCATACAGCCGTTACAAAGCAAGCATATTCCATTGTTTGTAAAATCCTTTATTAAGCCTGATGAAAAAGGAACGGTAGTAGGTGTTGGCAAAGATTTGGAGGAGCATGTCCCAACATTTATTTCTAAAAACAATCAATTACTCATATCCATATCAAGCAAAGATTTCTCATTTATTGTGGAAGACAATTTGAGCAATATCTTTTTTGTTTTTGCTCGTCACAAGGTTAAGATAAACTTGATGCAAAATTCGGCCATTAGCTTTAGTGTTTGTATTGATAATGAAGAGGATAAAACAGAAAAACTACTATCTGAACTGGCTTTAAATTATAGCATTAAGAGTAATTCTGGCCTTGAACTACTAACAATTACAAACCATACAGATGAATTGTTAAAACAATTGTCTGAAGGTCGTAAGTTGTATATAGAACAAAAAACAAGAAACACACTTCAATTGGTTTTAGGTTAATGGAAGATAGAATGGTAGTGCTGCTTTTGGGCAGTAATATGGGCAATTCTCTAGCATGTTTAAAGACAGCCATCCTCCATATCGAACAGCGCCTATCCACAATTTTATTGGCTTCAAGCGTATATAAAACTGCAGCTTGGGGTAAAACCAACCAAGCAGATTTCTATAACCAAGTTGTTGTCATAAAATGCGATGAGCCTGCAGAAGAGGTTTTAGATATCTGTTTAGAAATAGAAAAACAAATGGGTCGAGAACGAACTGAAAAATGGGCAGAAAGGGTTATTGATATTGATATTTTGTTTTATGGCAATGCTATTATAGATGAGCCAAATTTGAAAGTACCCCATCCCTATTTGCATGTCCGCAGGTTTACTTTGGTTCCTTTGAAAGAAATATTACCTCAATTTGTTCATCCGGTTTTTAATAAAACTATTGATACGCTGTTAAATAATTGTAGTGATGCAGGTAAAGTGGAAAAAATGTAGGAATGTTGGTCAGGCTAAACATTTATTTGCAGTTTTTAATTCTCACAATACTTACAAAATAACCAAGCACAAGTTTGAGCCAAAATCCAATTCCATATCGCTATATTGCTGTTGAAGGGAACATTGGTGCCGGTAAATCTACCCTTGCAAATAAATTGTCGCAATGGCTTCAAGCCAAGCTTATACTTGAGGAGTTTGAAGACAATTCATTTTTACCAAAATTTTATACAGACCAAAGACGCTATGCTTTCCCGCTTGAAATGAGTTTTTTGGCAGCACGATTTAATCAGTTAAAAAGGCAACTTACTGAGCAGGATTTATTCAATAATCATATAGTTTCAGACTATGTTTTTCCAAAATGTTTATTGTTTTCTAAAGTCACCTTAGATGAGGATGAGTATAATTTGTATTACAAACTTTTCGAAATAATAAACCAACAAATCCAGCAACCTGACCTATTATTATACCTTCACAGTCCGATTGAAAAGCTAAAATGGAATATAAATAACCGTGGCCGAGTATATGAGCAGGAAATTGAGGATGAATACCTAATAAATCTCCAAAAAACCTACTTCGACTACCTTCATTCTAGCAGCAATCTAAGAATTGTTATACTTGATTGCTCAAAGCTAGATTTTGTAAATAACGTTAATGACTATGAGTTAATTCAATCTCTATTTAGTCAAGAATTCCCAATAGGAATAACTCGCATGTAAATTCTAAAAAGTAGTCCATTACCTATAACCATATCTTTTGATAATATAAATAAACTTAATTTCCGGGCCGTAAAATGCTTTAAATTGCTATATTAAACCTTTAAAAGTTTTAATAAATGGGGCAAGGAGTTTAAAGTCCAGCTATGATTTTATGATAAATAAGCCAAACCTCAAAATCAAAAATATGAATAAAATTTTTAGGTTTTTGTATGCGATTGGAATCCTTTTAAGTATTAATCCGTTTAATTAATATTCAACCCTAATTAATTTCATGTTTTGCCACTTTAAAATATTTAAGTTAGCATTTTGTAGGCCTTCACTGTCTAATTTGTAAGCTATCTTTATATGATTGCATAATCCTTGATATGTATTTTGCTCAATCAACTTCTTGATATCATTCTTGTTTTGCGAGGCATTTTTAGCAAAAAACATAAATTGGTCATATCCTTGAAAAGCGAAAATACTCGGTTCTGTATAGAACTTAGCTCGATAACTCCCAATGAAATGCTTAACAAAAACATCACTGTAGTCAATGAATTGTGGTGTAAGAATATGGACTTTACATTGCTCCCAAAGCTTGCCATTTATGGCTCCAAAGTCCATCCATTGTGTGAAACCATAAGTAGAAATATCATACAATCCTGTAGTGTCATTAATCACATTCAAACTACTATTCACTTTACTTTCCTCATTACTGCAAAGAATGATATGATTGGGCTTATTCGCTATCAAAAATTTCCCCAAATCGTTTATTTTACTAATATCTAGATATGAAAAGGAAGCATTTGAAAAACTGCCCTGTAATTGCTTAGCCCTAGTTCCAAAAACCTTGTCTCCAGGATCTTTATCTTGAATGATAATAATATTGGGATTTTTGCTTTGGTTGTTGATGTATCCAAGCGCATAATCAGCATAGTAGGTTAAATCCGGGTTTGCAGAAATAATATATGGATCATTTACCTTAGTCTTAGTAAAAGTAAACAAAGGAGAAACATGGTATTTTTGTTTGCTAACAGAAAAAGCTTTCATTGCCATTTGTGCTTCTTTTGTAACAGGTCCAATGATTAAGTCGGCCTCTGCAATTTCCTTTTTCTTTAAAATCTTAACAAAAACATTTGAATCTTTCTCAGTATCAAAGCTTGTAACATTAATGTTAATTCCCGATGCTACTAGAGTATCTGCAGCTATCAAGAGGCCTTGGAAATACTCTCTACAAGCATTACCCAAATCGGAATTTTTAGTATTTGGCTTTTGGTTTATTTGTTTGCTACAAAACGGCATGATTAAAGCCACTTTGGTTTGAGCTAATGCATTAGAAACCAGTAATAGCAAGTAAAAAAAAGATACTATCCAATATTTTTGTTTCATATATATTAAGGTCTTACTTAACTTATTCCCATTCAATGGTTGCAGGTGGCTTACTACTAATATCATATACTACCCTATTGATACCACGCACTTCATTGATTATTCGGTTTGATACCAATCCAAGAAACTCATGCGGTAAATGGCTGAAATCTGCTGTCATACCATCCACAGAAGTAACTGCTCTTAAACAAACCACATTCTCATAAGTACGTTCATCGCCCATTACACCAACCGATTGCACTGGCAGGAAAATTACTCCTGCTTGCCACACACTGTTATATAAACCTTTGTCTTTTAGCTCAGATATAAAAATGTCATCCGCCAATTGCAATATATTAACTTTTTCGGCTGTAATATCCCCTAGAATTCTAATAGCTAATCCTGGCCCTGGAAAAGGATGACGACCTAAAATAATTTGCTCTATTCCTAAAGCAGCTCCAACATTTCTTACTTCATCTTTGAATAACATGCGAAGTGGTTCTACGATTTTGAAATCCATTTTCTCTGGCAATCCACCCACATTATGATGAGATTTAATAGTTGCAGAAGGCCCTTTAACACTAACACTTTCGATCACATCAGGGTATATGGTGCCTTGAGCCAACCATTTCACATCCTTTAGTTTTTTAGCTTCAGTTTCAAACACCTCAATAAACACACGGCCAATGATTTTGCGCTTGGTTTCAGGGTCAGAAATACCGGCTAATTCATCTAAAAATAATTTACCCGCATCAACACCAATAACATGTAAGCCCATTTTTTTATAGGCCTCTAGCACAGCATTGTATTCGCCTTTTCTCAATAAACCATTATCAATAAAAATACCTGTTAGGTTTTCACCAATGGCATTTTTAAGCAACACCGCTGCAACACTTGAATCAACTCCACCAGACAATCCTATGATAACTTTATCATCTCCTAGCTTAGCTTTAAGTTCTTCGGTAGTAGTTTCAATAAAATGTTTAGGCGTCCAATTTTGTTTCAGTCCAGCTACATTTTTAACAAAATTCTCAAGCAAGGTTTTACCATCTGTGCTATGTGTAACTTCTGGATGAAATTGAATGGCATAAGTAGGCTCCCCTTCTATTTTAAAAGCCGCCACTTTCACACTCTCAGTGCTTGCTAAAATCTTAAAATTATTTGGAATAACTTGAATGGTATCCCCATGACTCATCCAAACTTGCGAATTTAGTTGAATGTTTTTAAACAATACATCGTCATTTATATGAGTTAGCAAAGCTCTACCATATTCTCTAATGGCTGAAGGTACTACATATCCACCATTCTGATGGGCCAGCATTTGCGCACCGTAACATACACCTAGTATTGGTAATTTGCCTCTCCATTGTGATAAATCAATATTGGGTAAAATGCCATCATTCACCGAATACGGGCTACCTGAAAGGATTATTGCTTTTACATTATCTGTATTTTGTGGTAAATGGGTGCATGGGTAAATTTCAGAATACACATTCAATTCCCTTAATCTGCGGGCGATTAGCTGTGTATATTGCGAACCAAAATCGATGATATATACTTTTTCTTCCATAAAGTGTGCGAAGATAGTTTTTTCAATACATTTGTAATAAGCGTTTTCGTCAATTCTTAAGAATTTATTCACCCAAGAATAATCCAAGAAAAGTGACATTTTCATACGCCTAATTACCTGACAAAAATTAATCGCATAAAAATTCTTAGCTAGGTGTTTTGTTTGATTTTATAGCTTATTATTGCCCAAACTAATTAATAAAAACAATTTCTTTTTATGAATTTCGAACAATCTGAGAATCAGAAAATGGTTGCCCAAATGGCACGTGACTTTGCAGAGAAACATATCCGCCCTTATGTAATGGAGTGGGACGAAGCACAGCACTTCCCAAAAGAAACCATGCAAGAAATGGGCAAATTAGGTCTATTAGGCGTTTTAGTTCCTGAGGAATACGGTGGAGCAGGTTTGGGGTATAATGAATACATTACTGCCATTGTAGAAATATCAAAAGTATGTAGTTCTGTAGGATTGAGCATGGCTGCACATAACAGTTTATGTACAGGTCATATTTTGCAATTCGGTAATGAGGATCAAAAGAAAAAATGGTTACCAAAACTGGCAACAGGAGAGTGGATTGGTGCATGGGGATTAACTGAAGCCAATACAGGTAGCGATGCTATGCGGATGCAATGTGTGGCGAAACAAGATGGAAATGATTGGGTTTTAAATGGTAGCAAAAATTGGATTACCCATGGTATTACAGGAGATATAGCTGTGGTTTTAGCTCGCACAGGTGAATTATTAGATAGCAATGGAATTACTGCTTTTGTGGTTGAACGTGGCACTAAAGGATTTAAAGGCGGTAAGAAAGAAAATAAACTTGGGATGCGTGCCAGCGAAACTGCTGAAATGATTTTTGAAGATTGTCGCATACCAGCTGAAAACATATTGGGTAAGGTGGGAGACGGATTTAAGCAAGCTATGAAAATATTGGACGGAGGTAGAATTTCTATCGCTTCTCTTTCGATTGGAATTGCAAAAGGTAGCTATGAAGCGGCTTTAAAATACTCAAAAGAGCGTCATCAATTTGGTCAACCTATAGCGAACTTTCAAGCCATTGGGTTCAAATTAGCTGATATGGCCACAAGAATTGAAGCCTCAGAATTACTGACATACCAGGCAGCTGATTTAAAAATGAGACACCTTCCAATGACCAAAGAAAGTGCCATGGCTAAATACTATGCATCTGAAGTTTGTGTTTGGGCAGCTACCGAAGCTATTCAAATTTTTGGTGGTTATGGTTACACTAAAGATTTTCCTGTTGAAAAATTCTATAGGGATTCTAAGCTTTGTACTATAGGTGAAGGTACAAGCGAGATTCAAAAATTGGTTATCTCAAGAAGTGTATTGAAAGACTAATAATAACAAATATTCTACAAAGCCTCCAAGAAATTGGGGGCTTTTTTTGTGGATTGAAAACCCGCATTTAAAATAACTCTAACTGCTTTTTCTGTAAAGTAAAACTCAGCCTGTGATAGGGTGTGATACCATGCTTAGCTATAGCATCTCTGTGCTCTTTGGTTGGATAGGCTTTGTTTCTATCCCAACCAAAAAAAGGGAATTCATTATGCAATTTCATCATATAATCATCGCGGTAAGTCTTTGCCAAAATAGATGCTGCTGCAATCGCTTGCATCTTTGCATCACCTTTAACAATGCATATATGTTTTATCTTTTTGTACGGAATAAACCTGTTCCCATCTATCAAAAGTAATTCTGGAAGTTTTGTGAGACCACCAATAGCCAAATGCATTGACAAAAACGAAGCTTTTAAGATGTTCACTTCATCAATTTGTTTGTTGTCATATGAAGCAACGGCATAACAAAGTGCCTTTTCCTCAATTTCTAATCGTAAATCTTGACGTTGCTTCTCGTTAAGTTTTTTCGAATCATCCAAACCTTTGATGTATTTTTTTGAGTCTAAAATAACTGCAGCCGCAAACACGGGACCTGCCAAGCATCCCCTACCGGCTTCATCGCAACCAGCTTCTAGTAAATCTTTCTGATAAAATTTTTGTAAGGCCAAGACAAATGATTTTCTTTATGCAAGCATATCATTTTTATTCGTGTTTTAAAAGTGGCAGTTGTGTTTTGGCTAAACCCTATAAGGTATGAAGATGGAAAACCATCCTCATACTAACAGGGCCGTAATCAATCAAATTATTAATTGCTTGTATTTCTCAAGCTCTTAATTTCGTTTTCAAGGCTTAGCAGCCTATGCATAATATTGTTGTCCTCACCAGCTTGAGCATCTGGTAGTTCATTGCTAAAATAATTTATGAATTTCCAAACTTCTTTTACCTCTCCAATCCCAACTTCGTAAGGCTTAAATAGTGGATTCAAAGAAATCATTTGCAGTTTTCTGCTTTTATTAATATTGTTATGAATAATTTTAAATACAGTTCCCTCCTCTTGGGTAATTACAATATAACCTTGGCCGCTTTTTATGTCTTCCCAATTAAGCACATATTCACCAATTACATAAGATCCATGTTTGATAGGCAACATCGAATCACCATCAATTTGAAAGGCTCTGTATTTTCTTTCTGGCGACAAAAATGGCAATTGAAAAGTAGGTAAGGATGCAATAAATTCTGGATCACCATAACCCGCTGCGTAACCCGCTTTGGCTTTAAATGGAACCAATTCAATATTGTCGCGATTAAACCTATCTACGGTCCCTGAAAGAATTCGAAGTTTTGAGCCTTTAATATAGTCTTTCTCTTCTTCTAAGTGACGAATCTGTAATTCGGATAAAGTATTCAAATTATGCTTGATTAAATAATCAATTCCAATATTGAAATAATCAGAAAGTTTTAACAAAAACTCGATAGGGGGATTTTGGGTGATGCCATTTTCATAGCTGTTTAATTTAGCTCTGCTAACCGCCAATTCATTTGCAAGAATTTCTTGACTTAGCTTCTTACGATTGCGTAATGCTCGGATATTTACTCCTAAATATGTAACAATTGACTCCCCCATTGATTATATTTGTTATTTTAGATGACAAAATAATGTTAATAAAAATAACAAAACAAATCCTAGATAACTTAGTTATCAAAATATTTTATAATAAACTATTTAACAACACTTTAAAATTATTTATTAGGGGTGTATTCGTATACCACTTGATAAGGCATTTTCCTTAATTCAGTAGAAAGTTGTCCTAAGCTAAGCGATTCGGACTGGGGTGTTGGTTCGCAAACAGAATACTTCCTTCCCTTATAAACGATAGGTCTTCCCAGAGGCTTGTCAAAGGATATTGCTATAGTAACATGGGTTGGATATAACAAAGTAATCATAGGTAAATCATAAATTTCCTTTACAAGATAAAAAAATAAACCTACCCTATCATCACAATCACTGTGATCGCTAAGTAGGGTTAACTCTGGAGATAACCTTCTTTCTTTACCATAATTATCTTGATCACTTTCGTATGAAAATGCATATCGTGTAAAATCCATGAGGTATTCAACGCCTTCTTTTTGATTCATACCATTCAAATTTGTTTTCAAAGTATTAATTAAAGAACTATAAGTCTTTTTACTTAATGGAATATTGAAATAAGAAGCAAAGTCAACCACCGGATAGTTAGCAAAAATAGTTTTCAACTGTGGGTTAATTTTTATTTTAAACTCGTAAGCATTTTCGTGGTAATCAAAATGAATATCCTTTTCAGTATAAGCACTCGCTTTAAAGTCAGGTAATTGAGATATTTTATATGAAAACACATTAACTGCTCCTAAAATCGGGATTTCCACTTCAAATACGGCTTGTTTACTAAAATCTGTTTGACCATAATCATGGCGATTTAAGCAAACATATTGTTGGTTATTTTTCACATAAAATGGAATATCATAAATATTTTCATCACTTCTAATATAAAATAGCAGCTGCTGATTGCTTATCGCAAGATGCACATCATAGCCGCTTCGTGCCATAATAAACCATTTATATAAGGTATATCGGTAGTAATTGTCTTCTTTAGGACTTATTTGTTGAGCTGTTTTTCTTACAAGTTGGTAATAAAACCAATCATCTAGCTTGTGTGTAGTTTTATAGTTTAATAAGGATTGAATAGTTGGATCAAATTTACTAAGTGAAATACTAGCATAAAAATCCCTAATATTTTGTTCAGAAATGAAGCTTGAGAAAGGAATGTTAAATGAATGTTCTATTGGAATTTCAATACTATCGCTAAAAAAATCAATACTTACCTCTTGCCTATTCCATTGTGCATAGCTCCTCTGAGAATGAAAAATCATCCAAAAAGGTATGAAAAAAATAAGTAGCCTGATTTTCAATGTATCGAATTATTTCCATAACAAATATAATAAAATTTAACAATTTGGTAACATTGGAAATAATTTGGTGAAAAATAATCAAAAGTTCATAAAATTGGACTGCCGTTTTGACAAACAAGATTCTAACCTGATTTTGGTAAGGCTAAATGCTTATTAATATTAATTAGAATTAGTAATTATTTATCAATTAATTAAATAATAAAATCTATTGTTTTAGCTTAGAAACAATGCTATTTTCAATAAACCCTATTTTTTGAGTTAATTCCACTTGTTTTTGACCCATTGCTGAAAGATTTTGACTCAAAGTGTGTAAATGTAAAATCTCATCATAGAGAATTTTATGGTAGTTCAATACTTGATTAATACTTCCCTGGAGGCCTGATAATTCAATAGAAACGAGCTTTAGTTGATCTAATTCGCTAGATAAATCTACGTTTTTTTGTTTCTCTCGCTTCAAATCGCCTATACCTAAAAGGAGCCAGTCCGGATTTAGGTCCTTAAAATGTGTTAATATTCTTTGGATCATATCCAATCCAGGTTTATTTCTGCCACTACTGATATGGGTTAAAATAGATAAGGAAATACCTAATTCTAAAGCAAATTGACTCTTAGTATAGTTATATACATCAAGCAAATGCATTACACGTTTGTTTATATCTTCAATCATTTGATTAATAGTTGTATAGCACAAATGTAAATTGATTGTTTTACAAATCTGTACTCGATTTTGATACAAATGTAAAGCATAAACATTTGTAAACACAAATGTAAAGTGCAGTACTTTTTCACATATAATTTAAAAATGAAGGTTTTGTTCCATAAAACATTCATATTCTACGCTTTAACTACCTAATCTAAACGCGTAAATACAATTGTAAAGAGGTCTGTTAAGCGTATTTACAATTGGAAATTCGACATAAGTTCGAGATAAAGCTAAAATTGTATGACAAAAAAGCGCAATTCTATCCTACCCTATTTTGTTTAGAATAAAATCTATAGTTGGTGTTAAAATTGCTTTTAATCAGAATTGATTAAATGAAAAATAGGGATTAGTGTTTTACTCTATTTCATTCTAAGCAATCAGTGGGCTTTGTAAAAGATCTCAAATCCCATTACATAAAAGACAGGATATCTTTTATGTAGCATTTATTTACCTATTTTTCTAGTATATTTTTTAGATTATTTAAACTAATCCGCATACCTTTAGCCACAGAGTTCTCCATAATAGGAATCATTACATTTAGTGGGTATTTCAAAATACCGGCATTGCTCCAGCTGAGCTTAGTTTGATTTTCTGAAAGACGTTCAGTTTCCATTATGATAGTGGCTTTTACCACCATAGGTTTAGTAAAACGGATTTCGGCCTGCATTCTTACACCGTCAACCAAATCTATTATTTCCTTTTCACCTATTCCTGCGTGTTTATCACCACTCCACGAATAGACGTAACCAATGGTTCCGTCTATACCTTTGAATTCGCGATTTCTATCAGGTGAAACCATGGCATGGGTATTAAATTCATCTTGATTTTTCAGTAATTTAATATAATCAAACACTTTTTGTAAAGGAGCATTAATGATAATTTCACATTTCACATAGTGCTCCTTTTTCATAAAACAAGCTAACACTAATAATAATGCAAAGAAGACAGCCAATACTGAAAATATATTTATTAAGATGCCCATGTTTCTATTTAGGAATTAAATGATGCTTTTTTTTCTTTTGAGAATTAAAGCACTTATCAAGCTAATAACAATGCCTACAGGTAGTATTTCCACATAGGTATAGCTTGCAAATACAATTAGGTTGTTTTTATAGTTAAAGTTTAGGCTTTCAATTTTTTTAATCCCATCTTCAAGCTCAGCGCCACTAATACCACTTTCTTGCAATTGCTTAATTTGTATTGCGGAATACTTGTCCATAAAATCAGGCATAAAAAAGTGAAACTCAACTCCCCAAGTAATCACATACATAGTAGAAGCAAGTAAACTCATAAATAAACCAAGTATAAATCCTTTACCAAAAGTAATAACACCTTCATTTTGTTTGTCTCTAAAATTTTTAATGCCCACAAAAATGAATGAAAAGGCAACAATCATGGCACTAAATCCAATGATCATGCTGGTATTTCCCGCTTCCATGTCACCACCGCTACAACCTATAACAGCCATCGAAGTCCCCATAAAAATACTAATGATGGCACCTGAAATGCCACCGAAGATGAGTATGTTTTTTTCATATTACTTATATTTATAAATGAGTTACAAAAGTAATTTAAGCATAATCTTTTTCACTCATACTTTGGAGTGATTTTACATTATTCATAACAATTTCATCCAAAAGTATTAACTAGTTATTTGATGATTTTCAAACACTTAGCTTTTTCTACTGTTTGCGTCCTTCTTTTTACATCCAATTTTGAAAATAAATTTGAAGCATGCGTCTTTACTGTGTTTAAACTGATAAACAATTTAAGTGCAATCTCATCATTGCTGTGCCCAGCAGCCATGAGATTCAAAACATCTAGTTCGCGCTTACTAATCCCCAATTTTTCAATTTCAATTTGATTTGGTTCAGTTTCTAATTTCTTTTCTACCCAAATTTCTTTTTCAATAATATGAGTTTCAACTTTGGGTTTTCTTAGTGTGATTGCTATCCAAATACCTAGCAATGTAAATAGTATGGCAATAAAACAAACATATAGTTCTAGTTGAAAGTTGTAAATCATAAAACTCACTTCTAGCCAACTCATTAATAGAAAAATTAAACCCATGGAAAATCCGAGGATAATTATTTCTTTATATTTTGAGGATATGATTGAGCTTGAATTCACTTTAGGCTTTCGTCAATTTATTGAAAGTATTGATAAGCCATTATTTAAAAAATTGTACCTGTGCCATATATTAAGCCTGCAGTATTTATACCAAATGCATAGGTAGCACCCATATACATTACAAAATTTTCGCCTTTCCTAATCCTTAATCGACCTGCTAGAAATGGTGAAGCCCATAAATTCCCTTTTTGGTCATTTCCCATACTTAACATAGGGCCAAATTCCATTTCCATATAGGATTTTGAAAGTATTTCAAGGTTGAAGATTCTAAATTGTACACCTGTTCCGTATGAAGCTGAAGCATGCTCGCTAATAATTTGGTTATCGACTATAAATTGCTTTGCGCTTACGGGTATATTACAAAAAATAGGGATTTTAACTTTGTTTAATGTGCGAAACTCAGAAAACAATAGAATAGAACTTGTCGGAATAACTATCGCTGATTTCGCTAGTAAATCTACCTGATCACTATTTGAAATAAAGAGTATAGATTGTCCAAAACTTAATTCAAAATGACCCTTTCTATTCTTAGTCTGTGCGCTGTCTTGGCATATAGCTTCAGAAGCCATGAAAAGCTGTAAAAATAATAATGAAAGCAGTAATTTTCTATAATATTTCACAAAGCTAAATTAATTAGGCTTAGTGATATCCCCAAAATATTTTTAAAATAAATAATTTTCCCCTGATAACTTATATGCATGCTAAGCCAATCATTTTAAAAAAAATAAATTACCTTGTAATGTAAAAAACAACACTATCCTTACCAACATTTCCGAATTTATCATTACTGGCAGCCATAATAATAATAGTATCATTTTGGGTGATAGGTTTTACTACCAACCAGCCCATTTCTGCAATAAAGTGTTTGGCAGGCAATGAAGCTCCATACGAAGCTTGAATGATGCTACTGTCGCCACTGAGCCTGGAAATTACTATGCTCGGGTAATTGCTTTCGTTTTCATCTTCCACTTCAACATGAATATTAAGTGTATCATTTGTATGATATGTGACATAGCTTTTAGGGCAAGTGATCTTTAAAGTCGGAGCAGTTTTATCGCTATTTATACTTGCACTTGGCAATTTAATTGGACTTTGTTTATTGCAACTAAGAACAATAAGCATCAATAATGCCAAGCCTGATATACATTTTTTTAATAATGTTTTAAATAGCATAAGTGGGTTACAAGCTTTATGCAATATATAAAAATATATAAAATACAATGTGGCATTATAACTACAGGTAGAATAAGATGTCTAACCAACAATGGAATTATTTGATGGTTTTGTAATTAAAACAAGAAGGAATAAATCTTGTTGCTATTTTACAAGAATGTAAGAATAACTACATTTGAAACTTGTATTTACAGAGCTAATGAACATAGAGCATTTTAACAATACTATAGGCTATTGCGATAGTCTTGTGAATTATAAACGAAGGAAAACCTTAACTGTCAAAGTGGGCGATATCATGCTTGGCAGTGAGCATCCTATTTTGCCTCAAAGCATGACTACTACTGATACGATGGATACCATGGGCTCGGCTGATCAGATAATTCGTATGGTAAATGCAGGCTGTCAATTGGTGCGACTTACTGCGCCAAGTATGAATGAAGCACAAAATTTAGCAGAAATTAAAAAAGAATTACAAAAGCGAGGCGTAAATGTTCCCTTGGTGGCAGATATTCACTTTACACCTAATGCCGCTGAACTGGCTGCCAGAATTGTAGAAAAAGTGCGCGTCAATCCTGGAAACTATGCAGACAAAAAGAAATTCGACTTGATAGAATACACTGATGCAGACTACCAAGAAGAATTAGATAGAATCAGAGAAAAATTTACTCCATTAGTTAGAATTTGTAAAGAATATGGAACTGCTTTGCGAATAGGCACCAATCATGGCAGTTTGAGCGATCGTATTATGAGTCGATACGGTGATACACCTCTTGGGATGGTTGAAAGTGCAATGGAATTTTTGAGGATTTGTGAAGATGAGAACTATTACAATATTGTATTGTCGATGAAGTCGTCAAATCCACAAGTGATGATCCAGGCATATAGGCTTCTGGTAAAAACCATGAAAAATGGACTTGCAAATCGCTTAATGCCAAACGGAGATGATTTAACGGGGGCATATCCTCTGCATTTGGGAGTAACTGAAGCAGGAGATGGTGATGATGGGAGAATAAAATCAGCTTTGGGAATTGGTACTTTGCTTGAAGATGGTATAGGTGATACGGTTAGGGTATCTTTGACTGAAGACCCAGAATTTGAGGTGCCTGTAGCTAAAAAATTAATTGCACGCTACTTTAAACAAACTGAAAAAAGTTCCAAAAAGGCCGAAAATCACCATTTACTATTTAATCCTTTTTCTTACACAAAACGAGAAAGCACTGAAGTCTTCAATATAGGGCAAAGTCAAGTACCACGTGTGATTGCTAACTATGCGACATTTAAAAAAGTAAATCCTGGAGATCTAAAAGAAATTGGGCATTTGTATGATGCTAACTTGGATAAATGGCATATGAATGATATGGGTGCTGATTATATATATCTTGGGAAAACAAAGGTTGACTTTATGTTGCCTATGGGACTAAAAGCTATTTATGATATTGAAACTTGGAATGTAATTTCAGACAAAAGCAACGCCTTTCCTCTATTTACTTCCAATGATTTTTTAGCAAAATTTAGCTCTTATTCAAAAAACTTAAATTTCGTAAAAGCTAGTTCAATTAATCTTGACGACACCTTTTTAAATAAACTTAGCGAGCATAAGAATTTCGTTTTGGTCCTTCATAGTGAAGAAAACAAGCCAATGCGTGATTTAAGAGATGCATTTTTAAAGTTGCAATCACGACAAATAGGAAATCCGGTAATTATTAACTTTACCTATAATGAAGATGAAGAGCATTTTATGTTATTTTCATCAACCGATGCTGGAGCGCTTCTAATTGATGGATTTGGAGATGGTTTACTTTTTGAAACGGATTTGGTTTTTTTGAAACGGGTAAATGAAATTAGTTTTGGCATTTTACAAGCTGCTAGAACACGAATATCAAAAACAGAATATATAAGCTGCCCAAGTTGTGGTCGTACCTTGTTTGATTTACAAGAAACTACAGCCATGATCAGGAAAAGAACAGATCATCTAAAAGGGATTAAAATTGCCATCATGGGCTGTATTGTAAATGGACCTGGTGAAATGGCAGACGCTGATTACGGATATGTTGGAAGCGGAGTCGGTAAAATTACCCTTTACAAAGGCAAAGAAGTTGTGAAGCGAAACATACCTAGCGAAAATGCTGTAAATGAGCTGATAAGCCTAATTAGAGACAATGGTGATTGGGTAGAAACTACCCAATAGCCTAGTTATTAGGTAAATTTTATCACAAAGGAGACAAATATTATAAAAACATTGACTTTGGATTATATTGCATCATCATTTGTCTTGCTATGAATAAAAGAATACTATATCTATTTTTATTTATTTTCCCATTGTGGACTGCTGCTCAAAATTGTGCTATCCAAGTAAGCAATTCAGTTGTTTGTTTAGGTAATACAGTTTCTTTCACGGTTACCTATAATGCTGGTTTAACCGTTCAAAGTTTTAATTGGAATTTTGGAGATGCTACAGTTGGAACAGTTTCACTTAATAACTCACACTTATATTTGGCACCTGGGGTATATACACCTACTCTTCGTATTGTTTTCACAAACGCCCAAACCTGCGATGTTACCGCCCCAACTATAACCGTATTTAGAAAACCAAATGCAAAATTTAATTTAACTACACCTAAAACACAATGTAACAAGGATAATCAAATTTGTATAAAAGATGTATCAACGAAAGGCCTTAATAGCTTAGGCATTAAGAGCAGATTGATTTTATGGGATGACGGAACCTTTGTAAACACAGCAGATCTTTCAACCTCGGACTATTGCCATGGTTATACCAATCCTTTTGGTCGAAAATATACAATAGTTTTAGAAATTACCGACAGTAACAATTGCATTAGTCGAGTAGAGAAAACAGACTCAGTTACCATATATACAGCCATGCAACCATTGAGTTTCAGCATGAGTTCCACAAATAAATGTGACACCACTTTCGCTACCTTTATCAATACCAGTCAATTTCCTCAAAGTCAGGCAAAAAAAATATATTGGGATTTTGGAGATGGAATCATTGATTCTTCAGGAGCAAAATGGACGAACTTAAAACACACTTATGCGAAAACTGGTAAATTTATACCCAAACTTACTGTCGTTAATTTCGATGGATGTTCACTAATTTTTGAAGGTGCACAAATTAAAAATGTAAACTTAAGTAATAAAATAAATGTAATTAACTCAAATAAATGCTTTAGTAAATTAAACTATTTGTTTTCTCCAGATAGTCCAGATGTTGACGTAAATTATACATGGATTATATTCAACCAAAATGACAATGTTCTTGAAACAGTAAATGGTCAAACCTATACCATAACTAGTTTCAATAAAAATAAATTTTCATGCGGCAAATATAAAATTCGACTCTTGATGAGTTATAAAACATGCACTAAGAATTTGGATACTGCATTCGAGGTTCTTGGCCCTATTTCAAGAATCTATGATGGTAACAAACCACCACAAAATTTAAATCAATGCCATTCCAATGATACTGTATTTGTTATTACCCCAAACCTTGATGGTTCCTGCTATTACAACAATGCGATAAAAAGACTATGGGACTTCGGAGATCCATTTGCGCCACCATGCACACTTGACACAAAAAACAACATTAATGTCGGTCTTAATTGTAGGTACTCAAAAGATTCAGTGCGGGTAAAACACCTTTTCAATCCTGCAAAAGATCAGTGCTATAAAATGTCATTAGTTTTAACAGATATTAATACGGGGTGTGAGAGTGTGGATTCTGTTAATATTAGCTTAACACCACCCAATGCAAAGCCAGGCCTACTTGAAACACCAAAGCGAAAAGGATTAGTTTGGTCAGGGAAGGCATGCATAGGCTCTCCTATATTGTATGATTTTACAGAGACATTGCCTACATGCACTCGAAATGCCACTTGGATTATGGCTGATTCTGCTGATTCCAAAGGTAAGTGGCAAATTGTTGATTCGACAAAATATACTTTTCCAATTACTTATTCAAAAATTACTGACCCAAAAGGATGGGTTACAGTTGGGTTAATTGTTAGAAATGGTAGTTGTTATGACACAGCATGGTATCATAACCTAATTAATATTATTGAAATTAAGCCTGATATTTATGTGAAGGTTATTGGTACTTGCCAGCCCTATACCTTAAAATTAAATGCAAGAGATAGTATTCAAGATAGTCTTACTCAAGCTTTGTGGTACATTGATGGGAATTTGATTTCGAATCAATTTTTTGCCAAAACCGATTCAATAATAAAACCGTGTTCAACAGTTTTGCCTAATCAAGGTCAGTATACCCTTTCTCTTCAATTGATAAACAGAAAAACTTGTTTTGAAAGATTTGACACCATCATTAACCTGGGGTTTCAAAAATCTTATCTGTTTTCAAAACCCGTTTTATGTCTTGGGGATTCGGTGCAATTTTTACAAACCGTCAAGTATTTTGACAACAATGCTAATTATTGGGAAGATACTAGCAGAGCCTCCCGAGGTAAAGAAAAATTATGGTGGCAAATCAATAAAAGTGGATTTATTTATACGGGTAGCAATCCTAAATTCTTTTTAAATAAAGTTGGAAACTATGATGTTACATTAATAGCCAAAGACAGCTTGAATTGTTTAGATACTTTCTCCACAAATACAACTTTAAAAGTTGTAGACCTTAAAGCATCCATAAAAAACATGCAACAATTGTATGTATGCGCACCAAAAGTGGCCTTGTTTTCTGATTCAAGTTATGTCATTGACTCATCTGCCCTTTATGGCGATGCTCCATACGCTAATATTATTAAAAAAACTTGGAATTTTGGAGATAATAAAGACGAGGCATTTGCAGATGAACCTATACATGAATATACTGCCAACGGTAAGTATAAGGCCTATCTGGCTATTGAGGCTGACAACGGCTGTTTCGATACTGCATACATGAATATTGAATTAAAGGGACCTAATCCATCTTTTGGTATTTTAAAAGGTGATACCTTTGGCTGTAATCCAGTTAGCATAACTTTGAAGAACACAACAGGAAGGCAAATTGATGATTGGATTTGGAATGCAAGAGGACCTATAAATTCGGTAATATCAACCCAAAAAGATACCAATGTAACTTTTGTGTTTAACCAAGCTGGGATTTATAAGCTTCGTTTATATGGCAGCGAGAATGTTTTTAATCCAGTTACAGGTAATTTCCAAAATTGTGTTGCTTCTTTTCCCGATTCATTAAATCCTAATTCAACAGAGTTTCTTGTAAGGGTTGTTGATAAGCCTAATTTGAGTTTTACAGCACCTGATACAATCTGTGTTAACGAGAGGTTTAGCATCGTTTCAAGCATTGATCCTGTTTTCGGAAATTACACCCTAGACTTTGGTGACAATAGCACTCGTTTTGCAGACACATCTGAGAAAACAATTTCAACCTTTTATATCAAGCCGGGCGCTTATATAATTAAGTTAATTGGACATACTACACAAAATATTACTTGTATTGATACGCCAAGCAAAACTATTTATGTGCAGAGTGTAAAAGCAGATTTTGGCATTGATGAAAGTAAAAATCCGACATTCAAATTTAACAACCTAAGCACAGGTGCAACTGAGTATAATTGGGATTTTGGAGCACCACAAGCAGGCAATCAAAACAAATCGAAGGATGAAAATCCAAGTTTTGATTATAGCAACTATTTAACTACAACTGATAGTGTAAAAATATGCCTTGCAGTTGCCAGTTCAAGGGGGTGCAGAGATACAATTTGTAAAAAAATATACCCATTCAGTAAAGGTGTTAAAATTTATAATGTATTTAGCCCAGATGGAGATGGTAAGAATGACGCCCTAGATTTCGACTTGAAAGGAATAAACAAATATGAATTGAATATTTACAACCGTTGGGGTGATTTGGTATTTGAGGCAAGTAAAGATGGGATTGGAAATGATGGAAACAATTGGAATGGGAAAGTTCAAAACACAGGGGCTGAATGTGCTGTAGGAACGTATTTCTATATTTTTAAATATAGATTTTTGGGTCAAAATTCAGATATCGAAGAGCGCGGCACTATTACTTTAATCAGGTAGTGTAAAACAAATTGATGGCAATTAGTGTATTGATAAGTAATGACATTTAAAATATATACCAAAACAGGCGATAAAGGAGAAACCTCACTTATAGGTGGTGTGCGTGTGCCTAAATACCATTTAAGAATTGAAAGTTACGGAACCATAGATGAATTGAATTCATACATAGGATTGGTTAAGGATAACCTACCCTTGAGTCATGCCTTGCCAACTTTGAATGAAATACAAGACCGCTTATTTACCATTGGTAGCCTTCTGGCAAGTGATCCTGAAAAATCAAAAATGAAGATACCGGATTTACACCAAAGCGATATTGAATTATTGGAATTAGAAATGGATAAAATGGACGCCGAACTTCCCGAATTGAAAAGCTTCATTCTTCCTGGTGGGCATACAGTGGCTTCCTATTGTCATATAGCAAGGTGTGTTTGCCGCAGGGCTGAGCGTCTGGTGGTGCACTTATCAAATGAAACTGAAGTGCCCGAAATTGTTCAAATCTATTTGAACCGATTAAGTGATTACTTATTCATTCTTAGCCGCAAAATCATTTATGATTTCAAGGCAAGTGAGATTGAATGGAAACCGAGAATGTAGTTTTAAAATCCATTTAGTGAAACCTTTAATATTCCTTCAGTAGTAATATTGATGTTTAAATTGTTTGGTGTAATGTAAATACCAGCTGGCTCGATATTGCTGATTGTCCCACTCAAATCCAATAAGTCTATCCACTTTTTATTGATGGCATCGTTGGCCGATTTTTTCGCATCGTTCAACTGTGTCGCAATAGAGAAGACCATTTGTTTTTCCAAGCCCTCGCGGAATTTTTTAGAGTTCAATAACCATGAAGCGCTCTTCACTAAAATGTCACGGGTTTTGATATCAAAATCGAATTGTTTTACCTCTAAACTTTTGGTACTTGCATTATAATTTGGAACACCCACCGCATATACAATGCCTTTTATCCCCTTCCCTATTTTCCCTTTCGATACTTTACCATCCACATCCAAGGCAATCATAATTTTATTTCCATAAGGAAAAGCCTTGGCATCTTTTATGTTTATTTTATATTCATCCCCTTCAAGCAGCATGGGCTTTTCAACAAATTGTTGGGCTAGCTTTTCATTGATATGATCGAATGATATGTTAGCAGATAAGTTTATTTTCACATGGTCATTAAAACTGCTTGCTTGGCGTAGAGGAGGCAATGATGTTGAAAAGGAATCATTCTTTGGCTTATAACCTGAAACCAATTCTATCATGCTGTTTACGCCAAGTTTTAATAGCATTTCATCTTTGGTATAAGCAATGGGGGTAATAAAAATATTCTTTGGGTTGATTGTCAACCAAGCTTTATATACAGAATCGAGCAAGATAGGTTCTGATAAATTTTTCCAGGCATCCCCTACCATCTTTTTGATATCAATGCTTTTGGTAGCTTCTTGGTCAATTTTTAAAGCCATTTTATTTACTTGACTTTGAATAACACTTCCAAATAAATCTGGCAGATTTAGCGTGGTAATACCAAGGTTAATAACAGGCAAATCATCCCAAGATATTTTGCCCTTGCTGTTTAGTTTTAAGTTCCAATCTCTATCTATGGATGGCGTGGTATTAAAAACCACTGTAAGGTTTAAAGATTGTTTAATGGGCTTTTCAATGGCGCCAAATGCCTTTAGGTTATAAACAAAATCAATATGCAAGGGTGCAGTAATACTGATGCCATCGGCTGATGTATTCACTATAAAATCATTTCTTTTGAGGACAGTTAGCTTCAAATTATCATTGCCATTATCGTCAAACTTGTCGTCTTTGTAAATTTCTAATTGTATTTTCTTATTGATAGATGCTGCAATTCCACTGGTTCTGACATGTATAGGCAAACCTATAAAAGAGCTTTGCTTAACCGGTGCCACATAGGCTACATCAACTGGTTTGGGGGCTTGAATTACTTGGGTTTTACAAGCAAATAATGCTGATAGAAGAATAAAAGAAAATACTGGGAATATGTTTTTCATTGCGCCCGCAAATATATTTTTTTATGGCAAGCAATTACCCTAAATCATCTCAGATTTGACTTCTCAATCCTCATTAACAATCCTTAATTGCTAATTCGTAATTCTCAATTCCTAATTGATAATTATCCTACTCTTTCCACAAAAAAGGAAAAAGAATACAGGCCAGGGCCACAATCATAATATTGATCATCATCAATACGCCTAGGTCTTCATACAATAAACTTGTGTCAAGACCATCCATGGCTTTTTTGCAGGCCTTCACCAATACAAGCAACAAAGGCACAATGATGGGAAAACTCAATACGGGCATCAGCAGGTGGCTGTTATTGGCTTTAGAAGCAATGGCCGAAAGCATGGTGAAAGTAGATGAAAAGCCAACACTACCAAGCAAAACGCAAATTGAATAAAACAATAAATCTTGAACGGGGTTGCCCATAAGAAGCACATAAACCAACAAACAAGCTATGGCAAGGAGGATATTCAAAACAGCATTGTATATCACTTTGGCAGCTATCATTTGCTGAGGCTTAATGATATTGTGGTAATACAAATTCTTGCCTTTGCCTTCTACAATAAAGCTTTTTGAAACAGCATTAACAGATGCAAACAACATGATGAGCCAAAAAATGGCATTCCATGATGGGCCATTGAGCATTTTCACACTTAGGTAAACAATAAATACAGCCGAAAAAACATACAGCAAGATGCCATTAAAAGCATAGCGTTGACGCCACTCTATGGTGAGCTCTTTTTTTATTAAACTGGCAATAGGCTTCATTTCCACTTGACAAAGATATTAGGAAAATTTGAAATGAATGAAATTGATAATTAAAATCCGTTGATATGAGTTAACATTCTCTATGATATGCCTATGATAGGTGTTTAGCATAGCTTCTCCAAACAAATAAGTGGTGTTTGGTGCTAACGCCAAACGCTTGCAAATGTGTGTGCTTTTGTGTGTTGGCTTTATAGTCTAAACAACATTGCTAAAATAAGTCTGCTTTCCGATTTTACTAAATCTGGTCGCCAATTTGGGTCTAGTGTAGCTGTTGAGTAACCTGTCTGCGAAGTCAAACCACCTTGTCCTGCAAAGTATGGAACGCTTGAATTTCTATAAACAAATTCAAGTCTAAATGTGATACTTTGATTAGGCATATAGTCAAAGTTTGTTGAACAGTCCCAACCCGAAAACTTGTCGCCAGCATTTGCAGTAAATGGAAATGCACCTTCTGTTTGGGTCGGATTATTTGGATTAGGTAAAGGACTTGCTTGTCCTGTTGGATAAAGCACTAAATAGCGTCCGGGATTGGTCATTATTCCGCCTCCAATTGTCCATGCACATTTGTTTTTAGCAAACCAAATTCGATTGTAAAACATTGCACTTGCAAAGTATTGAGCAGGACCTTGTATGCTGTCACCATCTTTAAAACCGTTTACTCCACCGCCTTTTTCAAAACCAAAATCGCCTGTCAATGAGAATGCCATTTTTGTAATTCCGTTTGACTTTGGTTTATTGTAATACCTAACTAATACGCTATTGTCTGAATGAAATCTTTTTCGGTCTGGAATACCTGCTGCATCTGTTCCATAATAGTTATTTGTCAATAATTTTAAATTGCTGTTAGGCGTCCAAGTAATGTTTCCTCCAATACCAGGCATACTATTAAACTTACCGTAACTCTGCCAACCGTTTATAATCCAAGGTTCAATTTTTAAATGTTTAGTAGGATGAATTTGAATACGAACACCATTAAAAAACCAAGGTGTATTGTCAGATGTAAAAGATGCTTGATACTCCCAATTTTCGGCTTGATAAAATGAGTTTAAACCGATGTAAGACATAAAAAGTCCTGCGTCAATGTTGATGCCGTACCATTTGTTGATGTGATAACCTGCATAGGCTTCACTTAAATAGCGATAAACATTTGCCAATTGGTATTGCCCTCTGTATGGACTAAAATCATTTCTTGGAACAACTTGTGAACGTGTTCCGAACTGTGTCATAATTCTAGCTCTTGCACCTTTGTAATAAAAGTCGCCTCCAAAATGCAAAGCAGAAAGTTGCACTTCATTGTTTCTAGCCAAAGCCGTTGAACCTACGACTGTGTTATCATTCGGATTATTGAATGAATATGTGTAGTTTACATCTAACAAAATACTTGGTGTAAAATATTTTAGGTCTTTCCAAATATTATTGGTTCTTCTGTCGCTACCGTTTTGCCAAGTCATATCAATGCCTTCAAAGGGTTCGCCTTTTTGTTTATTTATTTTTGGGGTTTCATTGTCAATACTGTCAGTTAATACTATGGTTTTATGGCTTAAACTGTCTAGTAGTTCTTTTTTTAGTTGGTTAATAATTTCTTGCTTTTCTTGTGGAGTTAACGTTTGTGCTGAGGATTGTGTACAGATAAAAATACCTGCAAGCATTAGTAATTTATTCATTTTCGAGATTGTTTTATTTGATAAATACGATTGATTTTATATTGATTATAGAAGCTATCGTAGGCTAATAAATCTGAATCAGTATTAAAGTACATATCTATTAACTCGTGAAAATTAGAATCATTATGAAATGCTCTTTTCAGATTTAATTTTGTAAGCGGGTAAATTGCTGAACTAGCAGCAAGGCTGAAGTAGTAATTAGTAGCCGTTTGGTTTCCTTTAGGATTGACCATAGTAGTAATGCTGTATAATAAAATACCTTCTTTGGGATTAAGGATTCTGTAGGTTATTTTATTGTAAAAACGATAGTTAACATTATCACCATCTCGGTAACCAAAAATTGAATCTTTCAGAAATTTAAAAGTAGAATCGCCTATAACTACTTTAACAATAGACTCGTTAAATAAGTTATCAACTCTCAATTTATATTTCAAATTTTCCTTTTTAACAAAAGCTATTCTAGCACTATCAAAATCGCTATATGTTAGATATATACCATTTTTTTGGGCAAGTGTAGAATTTCTTAACGAGAGAAATAATATGATTCCTAGCAATATGAAGCTCCTTTTTTTCATTAAAAAATTAATGGTACAAAGGTGGTGCGAAGGCTATTTGTAAAAGATAAAAGGTAGGTAGGTTTTTATAAAGAAAATATAAAGACAGGTTTATACAAAACGATAACCAACACCGCTTTCTGTAAAAATGTGCTGTGGTTGATTGGGATTAGTCTCAATTTTTTTGCGAAGTGTGCCAACAAATACCCTTAAATATTGAGTTTCCGTTTGTGAACCAACACCCCAAATTTCTTTCAAAATAAACTGATGTGTTAAAACTCGTCCTTCGTTTTTTGCAAGTAGCACCAGTAAATTAAACTCGGTCGCAGTCAATTTTAAAACTTCATTACTTTTCGTTACAACTCTTGCAGCTATATCTATTTCAAGTTCACCACAAATAATTTTGTTGTCCGTATTGGCAGATTGGTTTCTGCGAATAGCAGAACGAATACGTGCCAATAATTCGGCACTTCTAAATGGTTTCGTTAAATAGTCGGTTGCTCCATTGTCTAAGGCTGAAACAATATCAGTTTCGTTATTTTGAACTGAAAGGATGATGATAGATTTATTATACCAAGTTCTTAATTCTTTTAATACTTCGTGTCCGCTTTTGTCGGGCAAACCAATGTCTAATAAAATTAGTTCTGGTGGATGATTTGCAGCTAAAATAATTCCTGCCCTGCCTGTCTCTGCCTGCCACACTTTATAGTCGTTACTTTCCAAAGTTATTTCTAGCAACTTTCTAATTTGTGGTTCATCATCTATGATTAAAATTTCAGCCTTACTCATTTTTTAAGTTATTTAAGTATGATGCTTCGACAGGAAATTCAATAATAAATGTTACTCCTCCATTTGTATTATTTTCAGCTTTTACAGTGCCTTTATGTGCTTCAACAAATCCTTTAACTATGGACAGTCCTAAGCCACTTCCGCCCGTTTTGGTTTGGGGTAATCTGTAAAATTTGTCAAATAAATGTTTTATTTCCGTTTCAGGTATTCCTTTACCATTGTCTGAAACACTAATAACGCAATTACTTAATTGTTGCGAAGCAACAATTTTAATAATTGTATTTTCAGGTGTATAGTTAATGGCGTTATGAAGCAGGTTTTGCAGCACTTGTTCTATCAAACCCCTGTCAAATTTGAATAGTGGCAAATTTTCATTTGGCTCAAAAATAATGGTTTGCTTAAACGGGAGTGAGAGTTTTTGAATTACGGAATTTATCAATTCATTGGTGTCGCACCAGTCTAAATTTAGTTTTAACATTCCAGTTTCAAGTCTGCTCATATTGAGCAAATTTTCAACTTGTCTATTCAGTCTTATGCTTGCAATGTCAATTTGATTTAGTAGTTCGTTTTGGTTGCTTGTAGAAATCTTTTCTTTGTTTTCCTTCAAGGTGTCAACGGCTCCAATAATCGTTGAAATGGGTGTTCGCAATTCGTGTGAAAGAGAATTTAATAAAGTATTATACAATTTTATGGTGTTTTCTTTTTCTTCTTTGTCTCTTGCTTTCGTTTCTTCTTTGCGAATTTTTAATGTCAAGACTGCATTAACCAATGCAATAAAAAAGTACATAAGAAACATCAACAAGTCTTCGGTACTTTCAATATGTAAAGTAAAAATCGGTGGTATAAAAAAGAAGTTCCAGATTAGTGCACTTAAAAAAGCAGCACTTAAAACTGGTAAAATGTCGAACAACATTGCTACAATTGAAACTGTTACAAGTAGCAATAAAGCCACGGTTTTGTAGCCAATAAATTGAGAACCAAAATAACAAGCAACAGAGGTCAACAAAACCAAAGCAATACTAATGAGGTATTGATTTTGAAGGCTGTATTTTCTTGTATATAATAAGTTCAATTTATTGTCCAGTTTTATTGTCAAAAGTAATAATTATGGTATAAAGATTTTATAATGATGTTCAATATTGTTTGGTCGAAGCGGTGGCAAAAAAGTTTGTTATTTTCGTTTAACTATCACTTTATTATTTATTTGCTTGGCTTTATTCAATAGCTTGGCTTTTTTGTTGTACAATTATATTTGTTTATTTTGATTTAATTATTGGAGTTAACAACTTGTTTGCGCGAGTATTAAACCATGCCTTGCATGAAGGTAAATTAAATTATACTACTTGCTCAATATGGCACCTAAAAATGACTACATTCAATACGATGGGAGCCAATATTACCTGATACTTAGCAAATAATTCAAATAAGTTTGTGCAGTTTTAAAACAATTGTTTTCTTTGGAGTAATAATTTACAGCATGAGCTCGAGAACCATTTTAGAAAAAAAACAGTTTTTGGTTGCCATAGATCGCCTTTGCTATGAGCTGATTGAAAGACATGCTGACTTCTCAAATACAGCACTGATAGGGCTTCAGCCTAGAGGCATCTATTTTTCGAGACGCATACACAAACGATTGTCTGAAATTACAGCCAACGACAAGATTTTATATGGCGAGTTAGACATTGCTTTTTACCGTGACGATTTCAGGAGGGGAAAAGAACAAATTATCCCAAGCAAACTGAACATAAATTTTACGGTTGAAAATAAAAAAATAGTCTTGATTGATGATGTGTTGTACACAGGTCGTACCATACGTTCAGCCTTGGATGCGCTAACTGATTTTGGTCGCCCATCTAAGGTAGAGTTGATGGTGCTGATAGACAGAAGGTATAGCCGCGACCTACCGATTCAACCTGATTATACAGGCATTTCGGTGGATACTAGGGCAAATGACAAGGTGAAAGTGGAGTGGAAAGAGAACGCTAAGCAAGATTTAGCATTAATAGTAACAAGTTAGTTGATAGTTGTTGGTTTGCTATGATAGTGTGAATATACCATCGGCAAATCAACAATTCACAAATCAACAAATCGAAATAAGATGAGCACATTTAGTAAGAAACATTTACTCGGAATAAAAGATATTACTACAGACGATATCGAATTGGTATTTGAAACTGCCGATAATTTTAAAGCCATTATCAACCGCCCGATTAAAAAAGTTCCTTCGCTCAGAGATATTACCGTTGCCAATATATTTTTCGAAAATTCAACCCGCACCCGTATTTCATTTGAGTTAGCCCAAAAGCGCTTAAGCGCTGATATTGTTAACTTTTCAGCTTCTTCCTCTTCGGTTTCAAAAGGCGAAACCCTTATTGATACAGTTAATAACATCCTTGCCATGAAAGTGGATATGGTGGTGATGCGTCACCCTGCTCCAGGTGCTTGTGTGTTTTTATCACAGCATATTGGTGCCAACATTATCAATGCAGGAGATGGAACACATGAACACCCCACACAAGCATTGCTTGATGCCTTCTCTATTAGGGAAAAGCTTGGTAGCGTGAGAGGAAAGAAGGTGGCTATTGTAGGTGATATTACCCACTCACGCGTGGCCTTATCCAATATTTATGCACTTAAGAAATTAGGCGCAGAAGTGATGGTTTGTGGCCCAACTACCTTAATACCTAAATACATTAGTAGTTTGGGAGTAAAAGTGGAACATGACCTAATGAAAGCCCTTAATTGGTGTGATGTGGCAAACATGCTTCGCATTCAATTAGAACGACAAGATAACAAATATTTTCCAAGCCTTAGAGAATATAGCATGTTGTATGGTTTAAACAAAGAGCGCCTAGATAAACTTGACAAAGAAATTGTGGTCATGCATCCTGGTCCAATTAACCGTGGTGTTGAGATTACAAGCGATGTGGCAGACAGTAAACATAGCATCATACTTAATCAAGTTGAAAATGGTGTGGCTGTTCGCATGGCAGTTATGTTTTTACTAGCTGGTCAAGGTTAATTTTGCATCAGTTTTATGGAAAGAAAATTCAACTCTATATACCTAACTGGGATTGGAATCATTGTTTTCTTTGCCACTTTTGTAGCTACAGGTTTATTAAGTTTACTCTTAAATGTACCCATTTCGGCTAATACAGCAACTTGTTCCCTCCTATTGTTTTTTATTGCAAATGCTATACTTCTCAAATGGTACTCAAACACTAAAGCCATTGTCAGTATTGGTATTTCAAGCATTGCGATAGTTATTATTTGTCTTTGTTTTTTATGGGCTAAACAATATCACGAGAACTTTTTTGATGCGGTTTGGTATCATCATGATGCCGTGTATCAATTGGCAAAAGGTTGGAATCCTTACGATAGAAACTTAACAGCAAATGAAACCAGTTACTGTGAGTTTTATCTGAATTATTTCCCCAAAGGCTATTGGATTTTCGGGGCAATCATATACAAATTCACACATACGATTGAAGCTGCCAAAGGAATGGATTTGGCCTTGATGTTGGCTTGTGCCATGATATTATGTGGAGGCTTGTTAAAGCAAAATTTCGGATGGTCAAATGCAAAATCGGTATTTGTTGGCTTACTAATAAGTTTAAATCCCATTTCCATTATTAATGCCTTCTCCTTTTATGTTGATGGTCCTATCGCTTCTTTGCTTTCATTGGGTATATTCTTCTCGTTAGCTCAATTGTACGGCAGAGACAATAAAGCTTGGTTAATAGCATTTGTATGCTTTGGCGTATTGTTTCATTTAAAATTTACAGGTACTGCCTTTAGCATTTTGTTTATGGGAGGCTTTTTTTTGTTGCTTATTGTAAAGGAAAAACTTTTTTGGAAACAATGGATGATTAGGTTTACAATATTCTCAATTTTAGTGGTGCTTATTTTAGGCTTTCATCCCTTTATTAGCAATACCATTCACAAAGGACATCCTTTCTTTCCTGCTATTGAAAATGATGAGATAAAGGTTTTCAAAATGACTAGCTACCCTGCAGACTTTATTGGCAAAGATCGATTTACAAAATTTGTCACTGCCCTGTTTGCTGAAATTGGATGGCATGGCACTCCTGACAAAAGCACACCCAAAGAACTTTTTTCAATAAAAGGTACAGAGTTTTACGGAAAGGGCATTCCTGATTTAGGGGCTTTAGGGCCAATATTTGGAGAGTTTTTCAGCCTTTCAATAATTGCATTTATCGTATCGCTTTTGTTTTTAAATAATAGGAAACGAAAATTTCAATACTTGCTTGGCTTTCTATTCTTTTTATTCACCTTCTTTATCAACCAAGAAGCATGGGTTTTTAGGTATATCCCACATTTGTGGCTATTAAGTGTTCTTATTCTGCTACCCCTTTGGGAAACCCAATATGGCAAATACCTGGGTATTGCCATTATGCTAGGATTGTTTGTTAACCTGGGTATTGTGGCTCAGGAGGCTTATAAAGGCCAGTCAGAACAAAACAAACAATTAAATACAATTTTTGATTTACTTAGAGGTAAGGAAGATATCTACGCTATAGACTGCGGATGGGGTAGGTCTTTTTTAAATTGTATGGGTGAAAATGGAATAGATACCAGTAAATGTGTTTGGATTCATCCGCTTGATACACCTTATACCAGCATTACGGGTTCTTTGGATGGAAAGTATAAACTGCGAAAAGACCTCCATTTGATTAAATAAATCAAAAAAAACTATAAACAAAAAAAGCCGCATCGGAAGATGCAGCTTTGAATATATAATACCGTCAGAAATTAGTCTATAATAACAGTTTTCTCTTTGTTTGGAGACTTTACAATCACCAATTGAGTGTTTTTCTTAATGCGGATTTTACGCAAATCAGATGCTGTTTTATTTCTTCTGTCTTTTCTTTTTAATCTTGTAACTGCCATGATTGTATATTTATAGGGCTGCAAATATAATTTTATTTAGTTCCTTGTCAATATGTAACCCAAAAATAATTTGGTTAAAATGTTAATATCCTAATATTTTCAGCATGCTTTCTGAGTTTTGTTGTTCAGCAAACATTTTATAAGAAAAATCTCCATTCTCATCTTTATCTATTACAATATGCTTAGGCGCAGGTATTAAGCAGTGTTGAATGCCTCCATAACCGCCCAATGATTCTTGGTAGGCACCCGTATGGAAAAAGCCCAAATGTAATACTTCGCCTTCTTTCATTTTTGGCATAAACACTTGATTAGTATTTACATCCGAATTGTAGAAATCTTGGCTATCGCAAGTTAATCCGCCCAGGTTGATTCGTTGAAATTCTTGGTCCCAATTGTTTACAGCCAATAAAATAAATTTCTGTCCTATGCCCCATGTATCAGGCAAAGTGGTTATAAACGAGCTGTTTATCATGTACCAATTTTCCTTGTCATTTTGTTCTTTTTGACCAATTACAGAATAAAGAATACCTCCGCTTTCCCCCACAGTGAATGAGCCAAACTCAGTAAAGATATTAGGCTCTGCCACTCCCCTATTATCACATATACTTTTGATATACAATACAATTTGATCAATCATATAAGCATAATCGTACTCCACACCCAAGGTAGTATAGATGGGCATTCCGCCTCCAATATCCAATGTATCTAAATCTGGACACACCTCTTTCAAATCGCAATACATATTTACCAAACGGGTCAATTCACTCCAATAATAGGTGGTGTCTTTTATACCCGAGTTCACAAAAAAGTGAACCATTTTTAGGCTAAAATTAGGATTGTCCTTTATTTTTTGTTGGTACACATCTACCACTTTCTTATAGCTCATCCCCAATCTAGAGGTATACACCGAAAAATTAGGCTCTTCTTCAGTTGCTATTCTAATTCCAAGTTTGGTATGCTGAGTCGTATGTTTTTGTATTAAATCAAACTCTTCTGGGTTATCAAGTACACAAACCAAATTGTTATAGCCTTCACGCACCAATTGTGACATGTTACGGGCATATTGCTCGGTTTTATATCCATTGCAAATGATGTTTTTGTCTTTTGAGAATTGCCCAGTTTCATTCAGCTTTCTTAATATTTCTAAATCAAATGCTGAGGATGTTTCAATATCCACCCCATTTTTCAAGGCTTCGTTAAGCACAAATGAAAAATGAGAACTTTTGGTGCAATAGCAATACGAATACTTCCCTTTATAGTTATGTCTTTCGATAGATGTGTTAAACAATTCAATCGACTTTTGAATTTGAGAACTGATTTTGGGTAAATAGGTAAACTTTAGCGGAGTGCCATATTCATTGATGAGTGCCATCAAATCAATGCCATTAAAACTAAGTTGGTTATCATTAACCTCAAAGCCATGACGCGGAAAAAAGAAGGTTTGATGAATTAAATCGGTGTAACGGTTTTTGATGTTTAAAGTTGTCAATGTTTATTTTATTGCTATTGTTTTGCAATTGTAAGCAAAAGCCAAATTATTCTGATATGATTTTTGAAGATTTAATGGTTTGTTAAAATAAAGAGATCTGCGCATCCCTAAAATAATTAGGATGAATTTATAAATAAGGTAACTTTGGCCCAAACAATAAAGAGTATGTCAAACGAAATCAATTGGTCAGAAGCCATCCAACCTCTTCTAAAAAAATATAAAGGTGAGAAACACCCACTACAATTTAAGAGTGTGTATGAGCTCATGGTAATGGTGGTATTGTCGGCACAAGTATCTGATAAGCTAATAAATTCTTTAGCGCCAAAGCTATTCAAGGCCTATCCAACTATGCAGAGTTTGTCGCATGCAACCGCAGAAGATTTATTACCTTATATAAATAAGATTAGAAATTTTGCTAACAAAACATCTTGGCTATTAGATATGTCGAAGCAAATTAAGAATGACAAGAATATTCCTAATACGATGGAGGGTTTGACCGCTTTGCCAGGTATTGGTCGCAAGTCAGCCAATGTGATTATGAGAGAGATGAAAGTGCCTAGAGAAGGTATTATTATTGATTTGCATACCTTGCGCGTAGCCAATCGAATTGGCATTTCAGAGGATTCGAACCCTATTGCTATGGAGAAAAAAATGATGAAAATTATCCCCCAAAAGGATTGGGAGGTGGGAATGGCTTTATCATTCTTAGGTAGAGAAGTATGCAGACCGACAAACCCAAACCATGAAGTTTGTGTGATGAAAAATGTTTGTGAATTCTGCAAGCAAACCTACTAGGCAATAAAACAGAATTGGCAAAAATCTAGCAATTTGTATTTTTACAGCCATGAACGCACAAGAAGCTAAAGCGCAAATAGACCATCTTACCGAATTAATCAATCAACATAATTACCAATATTATATTCTTTCAAGGCCAAGTATTAGCGATTTTGAGTTTGATAAACTCCTTAAAGAACTTGAGGCATTGGAAAAAGCTTTTCCAGAATTTCAAAATCCTAATTCACCTAGCTTAAAAGTTGGAGGTGATATTACTAAAGAGTTTAAGCAAGTGAAGCATAAATACCCTATGCTAAGCTTGGGTAATACTTACAACGAAGAAGAATTAACGGAGTTTGATAACCGCATTAGAAAATCGATAGGAAATGATTTTGAATACGTGTGTGAGTTGAAGTTTGATGGCCTTGCCATAAGTTTAACTTACGAAAATGGCAAACTCATTCGCGCTGTAACCCGCGGTGATGGCGTTCAAGGCGATGATGTGACTGTTAATGTAAAGACCATAAGAAGCATCCCTCATCAGTTAAGTGGCAATGATTACCCTGCTTATTTTGAAATACGAGGTGAGATTTTTATGCACTTAGCCACTTTTGAAAAGCTAAATAATACACTCAGAAAAGAACTTGAAGAAAAGGGCTATGATGAAGATGAAATAAGAGAACAGCTTTATAAAAACCCAAGAAATTTTGCTTCGGGGAGTTTAAAAATGCAAGTCTCCAAAGAAGTATCCAAAAGAAATTTGGATGCATTTTTATATTTTATTTATGCAGATGAAAGTGTGAGTCAATCGCATTATAAGAGCTTGCAAAAGTCCGCCCAATGGGGCTTTCAGGTAAGCGACCATTTTCAATTATGCCGTAGTTTAGATGAAGTTTTTGCTTTTATCAAAAAGTATGATGTAGAGAGAAAAAACCTTAGTTATGACATAGATGGCGTAGTTATAAAAGTTAACAACTATTTCCAACAGCAAGAACTTGGCTTTACAGCCAAAACTCCAAGATGGGCTATTGCCTATAAATACAAAGCCGAAAGTGTTAGTACCCTTTTGAATGAAGTTACCTACCAAGTAGGCAGAACTGGTGCCATTACCCCAGTGGCAAATTTAAAGCCTGTGCAATTAGCCGGCACCAAGGTTAAAAGAGCTAGCCTATACAATGCAGATGAGATTGAAAGGCTTGATTTGCATGAAAACGATACAGTTTTTGTAGAAAAAGGTGGAGAGATTATTCCTAAAATTACAGCAGTTGATTTGAGTAAACGCTTGCCTGAGGCCAAAAAAATTGAATACATACAGAACTGCCCTGAATGTGGCACAGCGCTTATCAGAGCTGAAGGAGAAGTGGTGCATTATTGTCCGAATGATACGGCATGTCCACCACAATTGATAGGTAAAATAGAACACTTTATAGGAAGGAAAGCGATGAATATTGATAGCCTTGGTGCAGAGACCGTGACTGGACTTCATCAAATAGGATTGATAAAAACCTATGCTGATTTGTATGAATTAAAATATGAACAACTCTTGGATTTAGAATTTGAAGTGGGCGATACAGAGAAGAAAAAACGTTCATTAAAAGCCAAGTCGGTTGAGAATATTTTAAACGGAATTGAAGCGTCCAAGCAAGTGCCTTTTGAGCGCGTGTTGTTTGCTTTAGGTATTAGGATGGTTGGAGAAACTGTTGCTAAGAAACTAGCCAAGAAGTTTGAAAATATTGACAATATAGCCAATGCGACAAAAGAAGACATTGCAAATATTTATGAGATTGGTGATAAGATAGCTGAGAATGTGGTGAAGTTTTTTGAACTTGAAAGCAATAGAAACCTATGCGAAAAATTAAAAATTAATGACCTTCAAATGGCTATTGTGCATGATGAAAGTATTGAGCGGAGCGATAAGCTTTCTGGAAAAAGTTTTCTTGTTTCTGGGGTGTTTAGCATAAGCCGTGATGATTTGAAAAAGCTGATTGAAGTAAATGGTGGTAGAAATGTGGGCAGTATTTCAAAGAGTTTAGATTATTTAATAGCAGGTGATAAAATGGGCCCTGAAAAATTGAAGAAAGCTACCGACCTGAATATAAATATTATTAGCGAAGATGAGTTTAGGGGATTGATTGGGTTAAATCTACCAAATTCATAAAACAATAAATTTATGAAGTATTTACTTGTAATATTTTTTTTATTAGGATGCAAGTTATATGTGCACAAATAAAAAATCCAACTAGAAAACTTATTCATCAATTGGAATTAGGTCTTAACCATGCTGATTTTTTAACTAAAAATTCAAGCTTTAATATATTGATTAGCGGTTATCATTTTGGATATAAGGCTATTTATAAAAACAAACATATAATAAAAATACATTTAGCATATAATAAATCAAGTTTAATTTATCCCAAAACTCCAAATCTAGGCTTAATTGCATTGGATTTTAGGACTTTTAATGTAGGATATAATTACATGTTGCCATTTAAAGTATTTTTAGTTTCTTTGGGTGGGCAGTTAAGTTATAGATATGAAGGTGGAGAAACTGCTGTATAAGGTTATAGAAATCCCACTTCTCTTTTAAGCGAGCCAGTAGTGGCAAGATTAAAATACAATTCAATTGGTTTTTCACCAAACGCAGAAATAGAATATTTTATAACTAAACATTTTGGATTAGGGGTAAATTTGAATATGAATTATTATCCATTTGAAAGTTCAAAATTAAAAGGAGATGGTACAGACCAACCAGAACCTTTTTTTGTGCAAACGTATAAGCCCAATAATCTAAACTTTACAGCTACTTTTAAGCTCGCCTACAAGTTTAACTTTAACAAATAAAAAGTCTATAATTTATTTTTATACTAAAGTCGCTTGCAAAAATTATAAATGCAAGCGACTTTATTATTTAGCTGAATATTTTGTTCCAGATTGTAATCCTTAGCAATCCTCACTAAATCTTTTATTATCAATCCTAATGCAACATCAACTGATGGCCTACTTTAATCAAGCCATCTTCTTTTAGTACAATTACATTTTGCCCAAAAAGCACTTTATTCTCAACATTGCGGTAGCTTGATAACACACTTAATGGCTCTAGGTTTACAGTAGAAGTATTTTGGTCAATGCCTATCACTTGGCACCTGGCACAAGGTTTAACGCCTTTAAACAACATATCATTGATGCTAAACATAGAAAAACTATCTTCATCATAGGCTTTTCCTCCATCAAATACAATATTCGGTCTGAAGCGATTGATATCAATGGGTTGCTTTAACTTTTGGTTTAAAAAATCAAGGGATTGTTGACCTGCAATTAAAATTGGAAATCCATCGCTAAAGCTATTGATATGGTTCTTTCCTGCATACTTTTCATCCACTATCCGTTTGCTTTCATCAGGCATATAGCAAAGCTTACAGCTAATGGATAGCATTTTTGAAAACCAAACAGAAGCCTCTGGAAATTCAATGGCTTCACAAGTATCATCCCATACTTTTACTTGTATACTAGTTCCTGATATCGAAAAAGGAATTTGCAAGTACTCACCTTTAAACTCAATTTGAAAACCAGCATCGATTCGATTCAATTTGAACAGTGCTAGATTAGAAAATTTTCTCTGTGTTATGAATTGATTATTCTCGTCACATAACATCCATCGTCTATCGTACTGAAGACCGCGAGCCTCTACCCTGCTCTCTTTTAAAGCAATTCCACCCAATGATTTGACAGGGTAAATATAGAGCTGCGTTATCCGATACAAAGCATCATTCTTTATACAAGTATAAGTAATTCAATCTACAAATCTATGATGAAATTAAGTTTTAGAACATATTTATAGGCTAGAGAATTATTATCGTGACATTTGTTCTTTTAAAATAAACTCTAAGTATTTGGAGTTAGGATATCAGCTTTTGTAAAATTAATAATGATGGCTTAGCCTAATATCAAGAACAAGGCATATAACGCGATTCCTGCGCCAATGCTAGTCAAACCGTATAATGCATAATGGCAAAATGGGTGACTAAAATTTAGCCCTAAGCTGATAAGGCAGCTTGAAAGGCAAAGGAAAGCGCCTATAATCAAAAGGGTGAAGCCTAGTTTAATTTTCCTATGAATGTTTAATTTTTTCTCCAAACCAAAAATAATTTCATCATGCACCCCTTGAGATTTTATTTGGTGTAAAACATCATTGTGACTGAGACCTTCAGAAATCATTTTTTTTGCCAATTGATAGTAACTATCTACGTGGTCGTTAAGTACAATTTCGCTCATTTGATTATTTATTTAAAAAACCAAATAAGCTAATAAAAATCAATTTTAAAAGAAGTTTTTTAGAAAATCTTTTCATTAATAAAGTCGACCCAAAGCACTCATTCTGAGATACCCATAAACATTAATAGTTTAACAAAATCTCTAACATACGTTAGGATGAAAATATTTTTTTTATTCCATTAATCTTGAATGATTAAAAACCTTGAATTGATTTAATAAGCAAATTGATAAATAAATATTTTAATAATTGTTTGTTCGCTTACATAGTTATAAACTTGCCCTAGATTAAAAACCATTTTATATATGATAGCAGAGTACATATCTCAAAACCGTGATCGTTTTTTAAACGAATTGTTCGATTTAATTAGAATTCCAAGTATCAGTGCTGATAGTAGCTATAACGATGATGTGGCCAAAGCGGCTGATTTTGTTGCAGCCAAGCTTAAAGAAGCAGGTGCTGATAAAGTTGAAGTATGCCCTACACCAGGTCATCCCATTGTGTATGGCGAGAAAATAATTGACCCAAGTTTGCCAACTGTTTTGGTTTATGGCCATTATGATGTACAACCTGCTGTACCGCTTGAATTATGGGATACTCCGCCATTTGAACCTACCATACGCAAAACAGAAATTCACCCTGAAGGTGCCATTTTTGCTCGTGGTAGCTGTGATGATAAAGGCCAAATGTATATGCATGTGAAAGCCTTCGAAATTATGATGCGCACCAATACTTTGCCTTGCAATATCAAGTTTATGATTGAAGGTGAAGAAGAAGTAGGTAGCTCTAATTTGGGAACTTTCTGTATAAATAACAAAGAAAGATTGAAAGCAGATGTTGTGTTAATTTCAGACACCTCAATGATTGCGAACGATGTTCCTTCAATAGACTGTGGACTGCGTGGATTAAGCTATTTAGAAGTGGAAGTAACTGGCCCTAATCGTGATTTACACAGCGGTGTTTATGGTGGTGCAGTTGCCAATCCAATCAATATACTTGCAAAAATGATTGCCAGCATGCATGATGAAAACAACCATATTACTATACCTGGTTTTTATGATGAAGTGCAAAAGCTAACTGAAGCTGAAAGAACAGAACTTAACAAAGCTCCTTTTGATTTAGAAGCCTACAAAAAAGACCTACAAGTGGGTGATGTTTGGGGTGAGAAAGGATATACAGTTCTTGAACAAACAGGTATCAGACCAACCCTTGATTGTAATGGTATTTGGGGTGGCTACACAGGCGAAGGTTCTAAAACCGTATTGCCTTCAAAAGCTTATGCTAAAATTAGTATGAGATTGGTTCCAAACCAAACCACTGATAAAATTACAGAATTATTTACCAAACACTTTGAAAGCATTGCTCCAAAAAGTGTTAAAGTAGCAGTGCATCCTCATCATGGTGGTGAGCCTGTGGTTACACCTATTGACTCAGTGGCATATAAAGCAGCTGAAAGAGCCATGGAAACTACTTTTGGTAAAAAACCTATTCCTACACGTGGTGGTGGTAGTATTCCAATTGTAGCATTATTTGAAAAAGAATTAGGCTTAAAGTCAGTATTAATGGGCTTTGGTTTGGATAGCGATGCATTACATTCTCCAAATGAACATTATGGTGTTTTCAATTACTTTAAAGGCATTGAAACCATTCCTTATTTCCATAAGTACTATGCTGAGATGAGCAAATAATCAAATAAAGAAAATTTAAAAGCCGCCATGTGCGGCTTTTTTTATATTCAAATATAAAATATACAAAAGGCTGACAGCCATAATCGATTAAAAGTAATAA
>JBBALJ010000019.1:30861-43959 GCA_040403075.1 Bacteroidia bacterium | reverse complement strand
ACAACAACTCCCATTGAGGGATTACTTATAATTGAGCCACAGGTTTTTAAGGATGTTAGAGGATACTTTTACGAAAGTTATAATATCGATACATTCAAAGAAGCAGGGATTCATGAAAATTTTATTCAAGACAACCAATCACTATCTCAGAAAGGGGCTATCAGGGGCTTGCACTTTCAATCTGCACCATTTGAACAAGGCAAATTGGTAAGGGTGGTACAAGGCGCTGTATTTGATGTGGTGGTTGATATTAGAAAAAACTCAGCTACCTATGGAAAACATTTTGACGTGGAATTGACTGAAGAGAACATGTTGATGTTTTATATTCCGGCAGGTTTTGCTCATGGGTTTGAAACATTGGCTGACAATACCATTTTTCAGTATAAATGTACCAATGTTTACAATAAATCTTCTGAAGGAGGTTTACTTTGGAATGACCCTGACTTAAATATAAAGTGGCAAACAAAATCACCCATTATAAGCGCAAAGGATCAAGAACTGCCAACATTTAATACATTTGTAAGTCCATTTTAAACGCTGAAACAAAAATACTCACTCAAATAATTATCTTATGGAATTTGACAATGAAATACAAAATCTCCTTACAAAGCTAAAACAAAAATATGATGCTTCGGGCCAAGATTGGAAAGCATATTTAGAAGGTTTGTTACACCAAAACTATCTTAGCTATTGGGATTATATTCATACGGATACTTTGTTATCCTTACAAAAGCCAAGAACAGCTATCCCTGATGAAATGATATTTATAATGTATCATCAAATAACTGAATTGTATTTTAAACTCACCTTGCACGAAATGGAACAAATTTCGAGTAAAAAGGATGGAATAGATCCCCAATTTTTTGCGGCTCGTTTAAAAAGAATGACAGGTTATTTTAAAAACCTTATCAATTCATTTGAGATAATGGTAGAAGGAATGGAGCCTAAACAATTTTTGCAGTTCCGTATGAGTTTGCTGCCTGCAAGCGGTTTTCAATCGGCTCAATACAGAAGTATTGAAATTTGTGCTACAGACTTTATTCGCATGGTTGATAAAGATTTTAGAGATAATCTTACTAATGCTAGCTTAGACGAAAAGTACAAATATATTTATTGGCAAGCAGGAGCTACAGAATTGGCTACAGGTAAGAAGACACTTACGCTTACCCAATTTGAAGAAAAATACCAAGATTCGTTGTTGAGGTTAGCCAAAGATTATGAGCATAAAAACCTTTGGTCAGTTTATAAATCAATGTCTGAGGCAGATCAAAAGAACGAGGAGTTAATCATACAGCTAAAAGATTTTGATGCCTGTGTGAATGTAAATTGGCCATTGATGCACTATAAATCTGCGGTACGATATTTGCAAAAATCGCCTGAAGACATTGCCGCAACAGGTGGTACAAATTGGCAAAAGTATTTGCCTCCACGTATTCAAAAGCGAATTTTCTATCCTGAATTATGGAATGAAAATGAAATGCAGGAGTGGGGCAAATCATTAATGGAGTTGGGGAAATAAGCTTACACATTTATGAAAAAATTAAGTCTAATATTCATAATAGGTTTTGCATTTTTGTACCAGGCCAAAAGTCAGGTAATCGATGATGAGAATGGAAAAACATATTATTATTTTGATAATGATAAGAAGCAAGTAAAGGAAATCTTTCACCATCTCAGACAAATGAAATTTGGTAAACGAGATGGAGTTGATTTTGATACAATTGTTTACATCAAGCATGGCCCCTATTTGAAGTATCACCCCAATGGAAGACTTGAATCCAGCGGCTATTATCATTATGAAAAGCCCGATAGTATTTGGAAAAGATATAGTGCTGAAGGACAATTGTTAGGTATAGATAGATATGTAAATGGACAGAAAATCGATTAAATTATATTTATTTTTTATTCTACTAGGATGTTTCCATTCGGCATTTGCTCAAATTCGAAAAAATATCAGGGTAGGAGATTATATCTATGTGAAGCCTTGTAAACCCAAGCATGAGGATTTTAATGGTATAGATATTTATAGCAGAACTACTGCCATTGATAAGTCACATATAGATTCTATTACAGGAGATGGTTTTTACGAGGCATTCTTTGATGGTAAAAGCAGTGTAGAAGGTAAAAGATTACCTTGCATCATGTCGAATAGAAAATACAAAATTGCTGCCTTGCAAGAGGTGGAAGAAGAGGGTAAAATTAGGCGAATAGCTATTTGCTACACTAGCTACCATTTAAATGTTATTTGGGTTGAAATTGATGTAGCACTAAAATCAAATGAAATTGAATTTAGATAAATGCATGTGTTTATTCATTTCTTTTTGGTTATTTTATTTTATAGTGAACAGATAAGAAATGCTATTTAATTCCCTACATTTTATATTTTTTCTACCCATAGTTGTGCTGCTTTATTATCTGTTGGCGCATAAATACCGATGGATATTGCTATTCATAGCTAGTTCGTATTTCTATTCCGTATTTTATTTTCCTTATGTATTTATTCTTTATGCTGTCATTATAATTGATTATGTATGTGGCCTGCTTATAGAAAGGAATGAAGGACGAAGAAGATGGTGGTGGTTATTAATTAGCATCATTAGCAATATTGGTCTTTTAAGTTATTTTAAGTATACCAATTTCTTTATTGATATATTTAATGAAATGACACCTTGGGTTCATATTTCAAAACATATAAAGGTCCTTGATATCATTTTACCTATTGGTCTTTCCTTCCATACTTTTCAGTCACTTAGTTATACCATTGAAGTTTATAGAAAGAAACAGAAGGCGGAACAGCATATAGGTTATTTTGCCAATTATGTTCTGTTTTTTCCTCAAATGGTGGCTGGTCCTATTGAGCGATATGAAAGATTGGGAAATGAACTCCGAGTTTCTCAGCGCTTAACTTATGAAAATTTTAGTCACGGTTTGCGTTTAGTGTTGTATGGTTTATTTGTGAAAATGTGTATTGCCGATAATCTAGCACCTATGGTGGATGAGGTTTATCAGGCACCTCAAAGCTACTATTCTTCATCAGTTTGGATGGCCATGATTGCCTTTGCCATTCAAATTTATGCCGATTTTTATGGATACTCTACTGTGGCTTTGGGCGCTGCCAGAATGCTGGGAATTCATCTATTGGATAATTTTAGACAACCCTATTTTGCAAAGGGAATACAAGACTTTTGGAAACGTTGGCATATTTCACTAAGTACTTGGTTTCGTGATTATGTTTTTTTTAGCATGGGTGGGAGTAGAGTGAAAACCTTCCGTTGGATCATCAATGTATTGTTTTTGTTTGCATTGAGTGGATTTTGGCATGGAGCTAACTATACCTTTATTGTTTGGGGTATTCTTCATGGAATCGCTTATTTGTTAGATAAAGGCGTTTCAAGTATCCTACCAACTCAAATCAAGCAAATGAAGTTGTATTCAATGATAAGTATGCTTGTTACTTTTGCGGTGGTTGTTATTATTTGGGTATTCTTCCGAGCTAAAGATTTAACAAATTCTTTGGAAATACTTAAACAAAGTATGAGTTATGGTTTTGAAGCTAATAAGCACTTAGAGGTATCTTGGATTCCATTATCCATGTTAGGAATATTTGTTTTGCTTGAGATAGCCATCATCAGTTCTCGTTTTGATAATTGGTTGGTATCAAAACAAATTTCTTTCCGATGGTCAATTTATTCAGTGCTTATTTTGTGTTTATTGCTCTTTAGTGGTATCAAAAGTATTCCATTTATTTATTTTCAATTTTAGGGATGAAGAGAATAGTCTATAAACTAGGTTTTGCTTTTTTGATGCTAGTAGTATGCATGGTCTTTTCTAATAATATTTATGAAAAGTACTTTTATAGGCAAGATTTGAAAGATTCGGATGCTGAGATGCTCTTAAAACTTGATTCATTGCAGTACACAAGTGATGTTCTATATTTTGCAGAATCTTCCAATGCCACCCTTGCAGATGATGATACTTGCATGTTGAGTATCGCCCAAATGATTGATAGCTTATATCCAGAAAAAGTGATGGCAATTGACCATGGTGCCATTCACGCCAAAACCTATAAATCATTAATCGAAAATATTAAAGATGATGCCAAGGTTAAAACACTTATTGTAACATTAAATATGCGTTCATTTGGTGCAAATTGGATACACTCAAAAATGGAGACTGCCTTGATGAAAGCCAATGTGATGTATGAGCAAATACCCCCTATTGCTAAGCGAATAAAACTGGCATTTAATGGCTTCGACAACCAAACTGATCAGATGCGGGGACATACAATGGAAGATCATTGGCGACATGATTATATTCAATTGCCTGATACCTTTCCATACAAAAATGTGAGGGCATGGGACAATGCAGTAGGTGGAGACAATGTAATGAATTTTACCACTGCCAATGGAGATTGGGACATGCCTCGAATTGAGCTTGCCACTAGTTATATTAAGACTTATGCTTTTACTATTGATCCAAGTTCAAATCCTAGAATAAAAGATTTTGATGAAATAGTGGAAATAGCGAAAAGAAAAAAACTTAAGTTGGTGTATAATTTATTAGCTGAAAATATGGAGTATGCGGATTCACTTGTTGGAAAACCCTTGACAGATGTGATGAAAGAAAATGCCCAAATGCTTATCAAACGCTATACTGATAAAGGTGTTTTAGTAGTTGATAATTTATTAGCAGTGGCGGGCAAAGAGTTTACTGAAAAAAGATGGACGAGCGAACATTATACCCAAAGAGGTAGATGGACCATAGCTCGGAATGTGGTAAATGCCATGTCTATCAAATAGATATTTATACCTAGTCTTGTGAGTTATTTGTTATTAGCAATTGCATGGCAATGCTGAAATTGCGATGATTAATAACCATGAAACCAACCATACTTATTACTGGAATAACCAAAGGCATAGGACGTACTATTGCCGAATTGTTTGCAAAAAACGGATACAATGTAGCGGGTTGTGCTCGCGATAAAAAGGCTTTAGATGCTTTTAAAGCTGAACTTTGGAACAAATACCCAGAACAAAAATTCCTGTTTGCTTTGTGCGATGTGAGCGATAAAAACGATGTCTTGGCTTTTGCTTATGATGTAACCGATGAATTTGAAAAAATTGATATTTTAGTAAACAATGCAGGTGTCTTTATTCCTGGCTCATTATTATATGAGGAGGATGGTATTTTTGAACAACAAATGAATACCAATTTGGCAAGCGCCTATCATTTGAGTAGGGTTGTTGCACCTAAGATGATTGCCCAAAAAAGCGGCCATATTTTTAATATATGCAGCACTGCAAGTATCAAGGCATACAGCAATGGTGCTAGTTATTGTATTAGCAAACATGCTATGCTGGGTTTTAGTAAGGGATTGAGAGAAGAACTAATGCCAACAGGAGTTAGGGTTACGGCTGTTCTTCCAGGTGCCACATTAACCAATAGTTGGGCTGGAACTGATTTACCCGAAGAAAGATTTATCAAGGCAGAAGATATTGCCCAAAGCATTTGGGATATACACCAACTTTCGGCCAATACAGATGTTGAAGAGATCTTGATAAGACCTCAGTTGGGTGATTTTGCTTAGATGGGCATGTTTTGCTAATAAAAATTAAAAGATATTATTGTCTTAACTTAGTCGTTCATTTAGTAGCATGCAACTTCAAATATAGAAACCTACATATTTCTGATTGTTTTTTATCGAATATTTTTTAAGTTTGTGTAACAAATAAATCCAGCTATGACTTTTGAAATTGAAATTGATGAAAAGACAGATAAAGCCAAGAGTGTATTTGAATTTTTAGACCAACAGCAAATAAAATATAATCCCAAAAAACTTACTGCTAAAGATGCTGCATTTGGCATGGGAAGGCCAGCAACAGAGGAGGAAATGGCTGAATATCTCAACCGCTGTATGCTAAGCGAAACTATAGATTTGGACGAATTGATAGATGAAACAAAAGCTTGAAATTTCTAAAGAAGCTTGGTTTACACTAAATGAACTTGCCGAATTTGTTGAGTCTAAAAATAGCTTTGGTGCGGTCAACCGCTATTTGAATGCTTTTTTAATAAAAATAAAGAATGCCCTAAAAAGTCATGCAAAATATGCAGTTTGTAAGTATCCAGAATTTGCTAAATTAGGACTCAAATGTTTTATTATAAATGATTGGGTCATAGCATACCAAGCAACCAAAGACACCATCGACACCATCATTGTCAAAACGATTATACATGGGACAATGTTGAATTATTAACTTGTCTGTAACTTGCGACAAATTTGGTTTGAGTTATTTATCATTGCCCAATTTGACTAACCAATTCAAATTTTCTTAATATTTTTCTGTTGATTCATAGTGAATTATGGAAAATCTTTTTTATATATGCAATATGAAAAGATAGAACATCGTTAAACCTATACTTAAACCGAATTATATGAACCAAATCTACACTGAAGAATCCCTTTTACGCTACATCTACAAAGAAACTACACCCACGGAAAATGCTCAAATCGAATCGCATTTGAAGTCGGATGAGAACTTTAAAAAGTCGTATGATGAAATGCTTCAAACCATTGCAGGTTTAAAAGAAGCAGAGCTAGCACCTTCAAAACACAGCGTGAACGCTATTTTGGATTATGCCAAACAGCATAGTTCAGCTGAAGAGCTAGCGTAATAAGCTTATTGTATCAAAATTCCTTTTGCCAGTATTTTAATTTCAGTGCTGGTTTTTACCATAGTGCCTTTTACGTAGGCTTTTTTGCCTTCGATTTTTCGAGGCAATACAAAAGCTTTGTCTTCAATATCCACTAAAATGGGCTGTTTACTTCCGTTTTCTAAACTCAACCAACAGCCTTCTCCTTTGCAATATTTGGCAATCGTCCCGATAAATATGCCAGTTTCGTTAGTGCCAGTTTGTTCAATGGTATTGTAGGCGGCAATTGCATCTTTCGAGTCATTTGTATTTTCAATACTTTCGCCAAAATTTCCAGTTTGAGGTAATTTGCTCCTTGGATCGTTTGAACAAGCGAAAGCAAAGAATAAACAAGAAATAATTGTAAGTAGCTTTTTCATTATAAGTAAATAAGGTTCAAATATGATGAAATATACATGACTATTCAAACAATATTCAGCTCAAATTGTATGATGTTATAATGTATTTTCTCCGCTAGTGTAAATTTTGTGTGAGTAAAACACAATTGCTATGGGGGTTTGACCTCAATTGATAATTTGCAAGCCATTTATAATGATAAAAAACAAATTTATTCATCTAACGCTTATATTGCTTTTAATGGCTCAAATTAGTTTGTATTCTCAGAAACAACCTATTCATTCTTATACATCCAATCCTGCATTAAAGAGCTTGAAGTCGAAAGAGCTTTGGGCCGGTAATCCTCAAGATAAGGATAGACGTTTTATTAACCATGAATACCCGTTTTGGCCTGAGGCAAAAGAACTTTGGAAATGGCAGCGAGAGGCAAACCCTCAAAAGGAGGAAAAGAAGGATGACAAGTTTAAATTAAAAGTGGAAACAGACACGAGCTTTTTGAATCACAAAAATGATGTGATTGTTTGGTTAGGTCATGCTAGTTTTTTTATTCGCATAAATGGTGTGAGTATGATTACTGATCCCGTGTTTTACAATGCCAGTGCAGTGGTCAAAAGGAAGAGCGCCTTACCATTTGATGTCAATTTAATCAAGGGTTTAGATTATATTTTGATTAGCCATGATCACCGAGATCATTTGGAAGCAAAGAGTTTGAATTTAGTATATGCCAATAACCCAGGTGTGAAGATATTATCTGGATTAAACATGGATGCTTGGTTTAATAAAATGCTTAAGAAGCCTAATGTTGAAACGGCAGGCTGGTATCAACAATTCAGCACTGATACTAATAAAATTGAGATTTACTTTATGCCGGCTAGGCATTGGAGCAGAAGAGGTTTGACCGATACCAATAAACACCTTTGGGGGAGTTTTGTAATCAAAGCCAATGGAAAGAAAATATTTTTCAGTGGTGATACAGGTTATGGTAGTCATTTGAAGGAGGTGGGCGATATGTTTGATGGCATTGACATTTGTATTACAGGTGTGGGGGCTTATAAGCCCGAATGGTTTATGTCAAGCAATCATATTTCACCATCCAATGCAGTGAAAGCTGCTAATGAAATGAGGGCAAAACATTTTGTACCAATGCATTATGGAACCTTCGACTTGAGTGATGAGCCCATGGGTGAACCAGCCCAAGTATTGTTGAAAGAAAAAAGTGAGTCGAAACTGAATGCTGACTTACATTTGCTGTCTATTGGTGCCAATTATAAATATTAGTCTTGATTGAAAAGTAGTTTAAAACATATCTTCATTTTTCTCGGTTCGCTTTTTTTTGTGTTGAATACATCAGCACAAAAAAGGTTTACTATTAGTGGCTATTTAAATGATAAAAGCACTGGTGAAAGCCTTATTGGCGCTACCGTTAAGGTGAATGAAATTAAAACGGGCACGGCAACCAATACCTATGGTTATTATTCTCTTTCCTTACCTCAAGGTAAATATACTTTGGTTTTCTCCTACCTCGGCTTTAAAACCATTAGTGTTCCTATAATTTTGGATAAAAATACCATCATCAATCAAAAGATGGAGGTTCAAATAAATGAAAGCAAAGAGGTTGTTATTACTGGCGAGCGTGAGGATAAGAATGTGAAAAGTACTGAGATGAGTCGATTGGAAATTACAGGGCAACAAGTGAAAAGCTTGCCTGTTATTTTTGGTGAGCCAGATGTTTTGAAAGCCATAACTTTATTACCAGGTATAAAAAGTGGGGGAGAAGGTAGTACTGGTTTTTATGTACGTGGTGGTGGTCCTGACCAAAACCTAATCTTAATGGATGAAGCAGTAGTTTATAATCCTTCGCATTTGTTCGGTTTCTTATCAGTGTTTAATACAGATGCTGTCAAAAATATAGATGTAATTAAAGGGGGGATGCCTGCTAATTATGGAGGTAGGTTGTCATCCATTCTGAATGTGAATTTGAGAGAAGGTAATAATCAAAAGTACGTTGTTAATGGTGGCATAGGATTAATTGCTTCAAGGTTGTCGGCTGAAGGTCCTATACAAAAGGGAAGAAGCAGTTTTTTGGTTGCAGTTAGACGAACTTATGTTGATGTACTAGCCAGACCTTTTTTAGCAGACAATTTAAAAGGAAATAGTTATTACTTTTATGATGTCAATTTAAAGATGAATTTTAACCTTGGGCAGAAAGATAAATTGTTTTTCTCAGGATATTTTGGTCGAGACATTTTGAATTATACAAGCCCAACGAATAGGGCCATAAATTTTAACCTAGGATGGGGTAATTCAACTGCTACCTTGAGATGGAATCATGTATTCAACTCAAGGCTATTTAGTAATACTAGTGCTGTGTATAACAGATACGATTTGTTTAATGATTTTAATTTTGGAGCAACAGGTTTCAATGTAAGAAGCGGCATTCAAGATTGGAATTTAAAGAATGATTATACTTGGTTTGTAAACGATAAGCACCAAGTTAAGTTTGGTTTAAATTACACCTTTCATACTTTCACTCCAGGTATCTTAACAGGTCAAGCAGGTAGCATTATTTTAGACCAAGAAATTAGTAAGCAATATGCACATGAACTAGCAGTGTATGCGATGGATGAATGGCGCATCAACCAAAGATTTACATTGAATGCTGGTTTGAGGGCTGTGTTTTATAACATGGTAGGACCTTATTCCCAAAAACAATACAACGATCAGAATTTGCCAACAGGCGTTGAAACAACATGGAAGAGCAATGAAAGCATTGCATTTTACCCAAGGTTGGAACCACGTGCTGCATTAACCTATTTGGTAAATGAGCAATCATCTTTAAAAGCATCATATACCCAAACCTATCAATTTATTCATCTTGCAACCACCTCTGGCGCTTCTTTCCCTGTGGATTTGTGGGTGCCAAGTTCTCAAAGGGTGAAACCTCAATTGGCTTATCAATATGCCCTAGGCTATTTTAGGAATTTTGATAATAATAAATGGGAAACTTCAGCTGAGGTATACTATAAGCCCATGTACAACCAAATTGAATTTAAGCCATTCTCTCGTTTGTTCTTAAACCAAAATCTAGAACAGGAAATGGTTTTTGGACAAGGTTTAAGTTATGGACTTGAACTTTTCATTAAAAAGAAAGTGGGCAAAACCACTGGCTGGATTGGTTATACATTGAGCAAAACCACTCGACAATTTGATGAGTTGAATGGGGGTCAAGCTTACTTTTTTAGATATGACAGAACCCATGATATATCGCTTGTTATAAGCCACACATTTAATAAAAAATGGAGCATGAATTTTGTATTTGTGTATGGTACAGGCAATGCGGTTACTTTGCCTGTTGCTCGTTATGCATACAGGGTAGGTTATAATATTGAACAGAATAAACCCGAGCTTACCTTTATTGATGTGTATGGTAAAATCAATGACTATAGATTGCCAGCCTATCACCGTGCAGACATTTCGTTTACCTATGTAGCTAAGAAAACAGACAGATGGGAGAGCAATTGGAATTTTAGTATTTACAATATTTACAACCGTGCCAACCCTTATTTTATTTACTTTTTACCTGATTTAGATAAGTTGGAAGTGAAGGCATACATGGTGTATTTATTTCCTATTTTACCTAGTGTAGCCTGGAATTTTAAATTTTAGATGAAGCGTATTTTCTATATAGTATCCATTCTCATCATCACCTTATCGGCTTGCGAAAAGGAGATAGAAGTTGATTTGCCTCCAAGTACTCCGCAGCTAGTGGTAGAAGCAAGTGTGAACACTTATTCACCATGGCTTAACTATGTGTTTATTTCGAATACCATCGATTATTTTAAACCTGATTTAAGTTTTAATGGAGTTAAAGGTGCCACGGTTTATATCACACCCGGGAAGATTGTCAACAGCGATACATTGTTCGATAAAGCTAATCGTTACACTTTTGCTGATTTGAGCAATATTGGTAATATCCCAGGCCTTGATAGTATTGGAAAAAGCATCAGTGGCATGTATTTAAATCCTTTGTTTAGAGCTACTGCAAATACTAGTTATTTGCTTGAAATAAGCCTATCGGATGGGAGGGTTATTACTGCTCGCACACATATTCCACCTGTTGTGCCAATAGATAGCATGAAAGTAAGGTATGATGGATTTGGTAATACAGGAAAACAGAATGCCTATCTGAGTTTTTGGTTTAATGATGGTCCTGAACAAAATAACTATCGTATGGCATTACGCAATAATCCAGATTCAGTGCTTTTTGGTTGGGGTAATGCAGATTCGTACCGAACATTTGATGATGAGTTTGTAAACAACGGTGTCATACCTTTTGAGTTTTTTAGGCCCTTTGAAGGTGGTGATACTTTGAATATTTATTTTACTTCAATTGGACGAAAAGAATTTCGTTTCTGGCAAAGTTTTGGACGAGCTGCGAATAATGGTGGTCCCTTTGCCACGCCTGGCAATGTAAAGTCAAATATTGATGGGGTTATAGGTTCGTTTACTGGATATGCAGTAGATTTTAAGAGAATTATTTTTGACGAATAGTTGGTATGTTAGTCTTTGGCTTATATATCCTCACTTAGCAATTTGCTTTTAATTTTATACTTGAACATACTAGAAAGATAGTTTCGCTATGCCTCGCAAGCTCACTATGAGGCAGTGGTTGAACAATACTTTACATTTTTGTCACTTCGCAATTCGTTTTTGATTAAATTTTGAACATTCTTGATAGATAGTTTCGCTCCGCTGCGCGGGCTCACTATGACTTGGAGGTGAAAAAACATTTCGCATTTTTGACACTCCGCAATTCGCATTCCCTTCTTCCGTTAATTAAATTTGATTATCAACATTTTTGTTTAGAACTAAAAAAATCTCAGCGGAATAAAGAATTTATTTTCGCTACGAGTATTATGGCTAAGAAAGCAAAAGAAAATAAGATATTGTTTGGTGATGTTCAGGATTTTGAGGAGAAAGAGCCTGTTGTAGAGAAGCCCATCAAAAAAGACAAGAAATACCTTGCCTTCATGGCCGATGAGCGCTTTCAAAGAGCCATGGGTGTGGTATTCGTTTTGTTTGCCTTGTACTTATTCATTGCTTGTTTGTCTTTTCTTTTTACTTGGCAAGCCGACCAAAGTTTAGTGCAAAATCTTAGTTGGTATATGTTTACCCAAATCGACCCTGAGGTAGCAGACAATGTTTTGGGCAAATTAGGAGCTTGGTTGGGCTATGTTTTCGTGTATAGAGGATTCGGGATTTCATCCTTTGCATTCAGCATCATATTTCTGTCATTAGGTATTTATTTGGTGGCCAAACATCAGCCTATACCTATCGTAAAAACACTTCGTTATTCGTTTTTCGGAGTGGTGTGGGTATCACTTACTATGGGATTTTTGTTAGGAGAAGTAAACCCTGTATTAGGTGGAAGCTTTGGTTATTTTGGATATTTATATCTCAAGACCTTGTTAGGAGGATTAGGGACAGGCTTATTATTATTGGCGTATTCATTGGTGTTTTCTATTGCTGTTTTCAATATCAAATTGTATCAAGCAAAATCAATTGTTGAAGACATTCCATTGCCTCAAGAAGAAGAGAAGAAAAATAGCATAACACCAAGTGTGCCTAAAACAAAGGCCATTGATGAGCTTCCATTGAATGAAGATGATTTTGTTTTACAAGTGTTAGAAGAGCCTGAGCTTGAAGAAATACATGGCAGCATCACTATTAATCCCAAGATAGAAGAGCCCAAAGAAGAACCATATGTTGCACCTGTTATTGCAAAAGTGGAAGAAAAGCCAAGTTCACTAAAAACTGAAAGCGGCTTGGTGCTTGAAGTGAATGAGGTGCCTGAAGAGGAAGTACCAGTGCGCAAAGAGCATTATGGCATTGATGAATTGTATGACCCTACTTTGGATTTTAGCAATTACCAATTCCCTAGTATTGAATTGTTAAACGACTATGGTGAAGCCAAAGGCAAAGTAGAGCAGGATGAGTTGAGCGAAAAGACCAAGATGATTGAAGAGACCTTGAAGAACTATAGCATTGGTA
>JBBALJ010000019.1:0-30761 GCA_040403075.1 Bacteroidia bacterium | reverse complement strand
TTGAGCGAAAAGACCAAGATGATTGAAGAGACCTTGAAGAACTATAGCATTGGTATCAAAAAGATATCTGCTACTGTTGGTCCTACAGTTACCTTGTACGAAATTATCCCTCAAGATGGGGTTCGTATAGCCAAGATAAAAAACCTTGAAGATGATATAGCGCTTAGTTTAGCGGCTTTGGGTATTCGTATCATAGCACCTATTCCAGGCAGAGGAACCATTGGTATTGAAGTGCCTAATACCAACCCAGCTATGGTGCCTATGCGTGCCATTTTAAGCTCAGCAAAATTTCAAAATGCAGATATGGATTTACCAATAGGTTTTGGTAAAACCATATCGAATGAAGTGTTCGTAGCAGACTTAGCAAAAATGCCCCATTTGTTGATGGCAGGTGCTACAGGTCAGGGTAAGTCAGTTGGTTTAAATACCATTTTGGTGTCTTTGCTTTACAAAAAACATCCTTCTCAGATTAAGTTTGTTTTGGTCGATCCAAAAAAGGTGGAGTTGAGCATATACAAAATGATTGAAAGGCATTTCTTAGCCAAAATTCCGGGTGATGCAGATGCCATTATCACTGATACTAAGTTGGTGGTAAATACACTTAATTCATTGTGCGTAGAGATGGACAATCGATATGATTTGTTGAAGGATGCACAAGTTAGAAACCTAAAAGAATACAATGCCAAGTTCATTTCACGCAGGTTGCCACCTACGGATAAAATAGAGCATCGTTTCTTGCCATATATTGTTGTGGTAATTGATGAGTTAGCTGATTTGATGATGACTGCAGGCAAAGAAGTTGAATACCCTGTAGCACGTATTGCGCAGTTAGCCCGTGCGGTTGGAATACATTTGATTTTGGCTACCCAAAGGCCATCTGTAAATATTATTACAGGTACGATTAAAGCGAATTTCCCTGCACGTATAGCTTTTAGGGTTTCACAAAAAATAGATTCACGTACCATCCTTGATGCCAATGGTGCCGACCAATTGATAGGAAAAGGAGATATGCTATATAGCAATGGCAATGATTTGGTGCGTTTGCAATGTGCCTTTGTTGATACACCTGAGGTTGAAAAAATTGCTAGCTTTATAGGCAACCAAAATGGCAATGAACCTTATTTGTTGCCAGAAGTGAAAATTGATGGTGAAGATTTTGGTGGTGGTGAAAGCTTTGATAGCAGTAACAGAGATGAATTGTTTGAAGAAGCAGCACGTTTGATTGTGGTTCACCAACAAGGTTCAACATCTTTGATACAACGTAAGCTTAACTTAGGATATAACCGTGCTGGACGATTGATAGATCAATTGGAAAAAGCGGGGATTGTTGGTCCTTTCAAAGGCAGCAAAGCCCGCGAAGTATTGGTGCACACCGAGGCTGAGTTGGAAGAAATGATGAGAGGGTTTTAATAGTTAAGTTGATATTTTAATCGTTGATATTTCTCATTTCTAAATATGCTTTTAAGTCAATTTAGGAGTGATTAATTAAGGTATATTTGTTCATCAATCTTTTAGTATGAAACAATTGTATAAACAGTTTGGAAAAAGGGATAAACTTCAGCACTTATGGAGCATGGTAGGCAACACACCCATGCTAGAAATAAAATATACCTACAAGGGAGAATCTAGATTAATATATGTAAAATGTGAACATTATAATCTATCTGGAAGTATCAAAGATCGAATGGCCCTCTATATACTGGAGCAGTCATATAAACTAAATCTAATAAAGCCAGGTAATGTGATAGTTGAAGCTACAAGTGGTAATACTGGAATATCATTTGCAGCCATTGGAAAAGCATTGGGTCATCAAGTAAAAATTATTATGCCCAATTGGCTTAGTAAGGAAAGGTTTGATATTATTGGTAGTTTAGGTGCAGAAGTAATACAAATTAGTAAGGAAGAAGGTGGATTTTTGGGAAGTATTGCTTTGTCAGAAAAGATGGCAGAAATGGATGAGAATGTATTCCTACCACAGCAATTTAAAAATCAGTTTAATGCAATGGCACATCAGTTGACTACAGGGCCTGAAATATGGTTTCAACTTGAATCAATAGATAAAAAACCTGACGCATTTGTGGCTGGAGTTGGAACAGGGGGAACGGTGATGGGTGTTAGAAATTTTTTGAAAGATAAGGATGCCAACATTAAGGTTCATCCGCTAGAACCTTCAGAGTCACCAACCATCTCAACCGGATATAAAGTGGGTACGCATAGAATTCAAGGAATTAGCGATGAATTTATTCCTGAAATTGTTGATTTGAAAAAACTAGATAGTGTCATACAAGCTTCTGATGGGGATTCAATCTTAATGGCAAAAAAATTAGCTTCAAAATTAGGACTTGCAGTGGGTATCTCTTCAGGTGCTAATTTTATTGGTGCTGTAAAATTGCAAAATTTATATGGCTCAGATAAAAATGTGGTGACTATCTTTTGTGATAGCAAAAAAAAAATATTTAAGTACCGATTTAATGAAGGACGAACCAGTTAAATCCGACTATATTTCATCTGATGTAGAATTGGAAGGCTACGATGCCATCGGAAGGCTTTAGTGACTTTTGATTAGTATAAGATATAGACCCATTTTACCTTTTGCTAAACTCATACTGATAAACTCCATCTTGTGTTTTTACTTTTAGTAAATACACTCCCTTTTTTAGTTTCTTGTATTGTTTAATACCTACTCTTATTGGCCCGTTTTGTTTGCTTTTTAGGTTGTCGCTCCAAATTTTATTTTCAATGGGTGCATGTATTGAAAGCTCATATTTTTGGGCTTGTTTCAAGAACAATGAAATGTGCATTTGCTTATTATCTAAAACTCGCACATCAAGCAGTGTGTCTTTATCGTACGTCTTTGCCAATTTTAAAGCCAATTCAAAATCAGGGATACCAGCACCAAGGTATTTGTCAGGCTCGTAATATTGGTTAGCACTTAGTTGTATAATTTGCTTTAGTTGAGCTGGTGTCATATGTGGATTAGCCTGTAGTAAGCATGCTGTGGCACCTGTTAAAATAGGGCAGGAGTATGAGGTACCGTTTCCTCTATAAATATTTCCTGATTTAGAGACCACATACACATCTTCGCCCATTGAAGCCAAATCGGGTTTTATTCTTTTATCAGCCGTTAAACCTACCGAGCTAAAACCAACATAGTCGCCCGTTTCATCTGTTGCGCCTACTGCAATGATGTTTTCAGCATCAGCAGGAGTAGCAATATTTTGCCAAAGGTTGTTGCCCTCGTTGCCCGCGCTGTTCAATACGATGATGCCCTTCTCAACCGCCATGTTTGCGGCTATGCTCACCACAGTGGTTTTGCCATTTAGTTCTTTGTATTTATGTCCATAAGCACTTTCATCAAACTTGGTATATCCCAATGAAGAGTTGATGATGTCAGCCCCCGCACTATCAGCATATTCGGCAGCGGCTGCCCAATTGTATTCTTCAATTGGATATTCACTTGTGGCATCTTCGCTACGTAGTAAAAGATAATTAGCATTGGGTGCAGTGCCCACCAATACATTTTTTTCGTTTGCAGCCATGCAACTCAACACAGCCAATCCATGTTGGTCGTTGTCGTAAACATCTTCGTTTCTTTCTACAAAATCCCAAGTGTTTATAATGCGGTGCTCGGTAAATAATTTTTTGAGTGTAGGTTGATTATCTGCTTGTGCAAAACCTGCATCCAAAACGGCTATGAGGATATGGTCTCCCATAAAACCTTTTCGATGCAAGGCTTCTGTATTTATCAAATGTGTTTGTTTGTATGATTTGCCATAATAATTGGTGTCTCGGGCTTCTTTACTAAATTTTGATTCAAGCATATTCACCCTATCGCTCAAAGCAAAATCATTTTTTTCGCTGTCATCATCTTCTTCGATATTTACGCGACCAATTTCTTTTACACCCATCACAAATGGAAGAGATAAAATATTTTTGATACTATCCTTTTTTGCAATGATGCTAATGCCGTTCAACCATTTAGAAACACCCTGCCAAGTGCATCCAGTTTCGAGCACTTGTTTGATATAATTATTATTAACTGGAATATCAGAAAGAGTGGTCTTTATTCCATATTTGTTTCTTCTAGCAAGGCTCTTTGTGGATAGGTATTTATCAGGCTGTGATAATTTAAAAACGCTTGTGTCTTTGTCTTTAAACTGAACAAAGAAATACCTTTCTTGTGCTGAAATTGAAAGGGAAATAAGGCATAATATAGTTAGGAGGTGAATTCTCATTGCACGCAAAATAATGGAAATTTTAGAGCCTATACATACCACTCAAGTATTTTGATGTTTTACTTGAGTTGTAACTAATTTCAATACAGCTTCAAAACACCTTTTGCATGAAATAAAAATTTATTGATTAAACCTATTCCTACATTAGCAGTCTTAAAAACTCAATGAACAATATGATGAGAAAAATAATACTTCTTCTATTTGTTTTAGTAACTGTGAATGGAAAGGCCCAAAGCCTTTATTTTCCGCCTTTGAGCGGCAATGTATGGGATACACTTTCACCATCACGATTACAATGGTGCCAAGCTAGAATAGATTCTTTGTATAATTATTTGGAGGCAAGAAATACACAAGCATTTATCATATTGAAAGATGGTAAGATAGTTTTGGAAAAGTATTTTGGCACTTTCACTGCAGATTCAATTCATTATTGGGCTTCTGCCGGAAAAAGTTTAACAGCAACCTTAACGGGCATTGCCAATCAAAAGAAACTCATAAACTTAAACGATAGCGTTTCAAAATACCTAGGTCAGAGTTGGACATCCGCACCTGCTAACAAAGAAGGTCTAATAAGCTTAAAACATTTGATTACTATGACAAGTGGTTTGGATGAATCTCCAAAATTGCCATGTGATAATGAAGATACGGCTAGGTCTTGTTTAACCTATAAGGTGGATGCAGGCAGCAGATGGGCTTATCACACGGGTGCTTACAGAAAAATGCAAGCAGTGTTGAGTAAAGCTAGCGGACAATCCTACACATTATTCACCAATTCAGTTTTGGGAAGTCGCATCGGCATGACTGGTTTATGGTATGATGGGGTATACTATAGCAAACCTAGGTCTATGGCTCGATTCGGTTTGTTTATTTTGAATAAAGGTGTTTGGGCCAAAGATACCATACTGAGTGATACCAACTATTATCACGACATGAATAATACCTCACAAAACTTTAATTTGTCATATGGTTACTTGTGGTGGCTCAATGGAAAGGCAAGTTTCATGGCACCTTCTTCTCAGATTGTGTTTAATGCGCCTTTATTCAGCAATGCCCCTGCGGATATGTTTGCTGCTTTGGGCAAAAACGACCAGAAAATATACATTGTGCCAAGTCAGAAAATGGTAGTGGTGCGAGTGGGAGCCTCTGCTTATGATATGGCAGCTGCTTTTTCGCCTTTCGACAATGAATTATGGGCCTATATCAATCAACTAAAATGTGATGCAAGTTCAGGTATGTTTAATCAAACTCCTAAGGCTGATTTTACAATGTATCCAAATCCTGCAAATCAGACCCTTCATATCATTACCTCTGAAATCCCTTCAAACATAGTTATTCAAAATATGCAAGGGGAAACGTTGTTTCAAACAAAACCAGAAACGACTTCAAGTCAATTGGATATTAGCAGCTTAGCCCAAGGTTTGTATTTGGTTGAAATCACTACTGAAAAGTCTAAATTCTGCCGAAAACTTATCATAAACAGATAGATATTATTGTTAATTGCTTTATTTTAAATGAGATAAACAATTGGCTAAATCTACCTAATTAGCTTAAGACTGCCATTTTGATTTACTTGTTGTTGGCATTGAGTTTGTCCTTTGATAATGTAAAAATAAGTACCGTCAGCAAGGTCTTCATTGGCACTACTTTTACCATTCCAACAAGCATTTGTGTTTCGGCTATTAAATACTTCATTGCCCCATCGGTTGAAAATAGATGTTTCCACTTCTTTGAAATTTGCAACTGATTCTATCGATAAACAATCATTAAAACCATCATTATTGGGGGTGAATACATTGCTGAGAGATTTTATCTTTTCATTTTTGCTTACATCTATATGTATACTATCAATGGATGTGCATCCAAATGAGTCGTTAGCCAACACATAGTAGGTGATGTCCTTTTTGGGGCTTGCTAAGGGGTTGCTAATACTTGTATCTGAAAGTTCGTATGCGGGGAACCAAGCATAGTGGCTGCCACCCTTTGCAGAGAGATTTGTAAAAGTACTATCACAACTGATATTATTGGTTTTGCTTAAAGTTAGTTTAAATGGTATCGATTCAACTTTAATATTAAAAAGCAGTAGACTATCGCAACCCATGCTATTGCTAAGTGTATCAAAATATACCCCACTTTTATTCCATATATATTTTTTACTAGGCGATTTCATGCTTTTGCATACTATACTGTCCTCTTGTTTTAATGGATCAATAGCCAAAACGGAAGTATTTTCATATAAGTATGCATAAGAGCCCCCAGGGAAACTTTTTGGAACACGAGTTAATGAAGGAATTAGTAAATTACATTGCAATTCGTATGAATTTTTGTTGTTTAGATTAGTACATGTAATAAATGTTTTACCTTTATTATCTACTATATCATTACCGGGAATAATGCCACAACCATTAAAAATAGAAAAATTATTAATATTTATTGGGACTTGTTTGATTAGCTGTGCATATATTACGTTGTTAGTATTGTCAAATATGGCAACAAGGTATAATGGAAAATATTTTTTCTTTAGAGCAACTAAATCAAAGGTGAAAGAACCAATTTTAAACGTATTAAGGCTTGCATTAATTCCTCCAACCACAATTAATTGTTTTAAAACTTTATTATATGCTGAATTAATGATTTGGCTACTTTCAACTTTTAAATCCCAGCCCCTTTCGATTAAATAATCCCAGGTTTGTTTTCCATTTAAGTCGAAACGACTTAAGTAAATACTACCAGGTTTAGATAAGACTTGTGTATTAGTAAGATAAGTATTTGTGTAGAAGTTCTCAAATATGTATGTACTAAGTATTATCTCTCTATTATTTGGGTCGAAATTTATAACATACTGAGGGTTAAGTGTGTCAAGTGGCTGAATTGCAATGTTGTTAATAGTATCAACTCGAATGTGTTTTACCCATAGAATGCTATCTTGTGCATTTCTCTTTATTAGTAAAGTATTAACTCCAGTAATTAAAGGTATTGGAGGACTAGTATTAAATACACTTGGCTTTGTCGTAGTTACAGAATAAATAGAATATGTATTTATTCCATCGCTAACCGCACTATAACTGCGTAAAAATCGGGCATCATATGCGGCATTGCTTACACAGTTTTTAAATGGTTCACTCAACTTAATAAAATTACCCGTTGATGAAAATCTCAAAAAAACATCAATATTGTTGGCAAAGAGCATACTGCTTTTTCCTTGATTATCGGTTAGTGTTAGTGTATCTGTAGTATTAGTGAAATAGGTATTTGCTACATCTAAATAAATACTTATTACTTGGTTTGTGTCGATAACTATGCTAGGTTTAAATTTGTCATCATTTTCAATGTCAATCCAAGTTGAACCCAATTTTCCAGGGCATTTAAATTCCATACTATTAACCCATAAATAATTGCCTTGAGTATCTAATTTGCAGAGTATAGCCGTTCTATAAAAAATGTTATTATTTGGAAAATTAATTCGCCTGTAAGTTTGCTGCCTAGCGTCAATCAAATCAATAAAAGAAGAGTCGAATTTATGGTTTGATTGATTTTTTTTGGTACAAAATAATATTGGGTTATTATCTTTATCAAAACTCATATTAATTGTATTTACGTCTGAATAAATTCCACTAAAAATAGTAAAGTAGTAAAGGAAATTTCCGCCATTGTCAAATTTTAATATGAAAAAGCTTTCTGGACAATATCGACCGATGCATTTACCTTTCCCAATCAGAGGAATTAATATAGGATTTGCTAAACCATACACCATTAATGAATCATTCTTTACATTGATGGTTGATAATATCAGATAGCGATTACTTGTTTTATCTATATATGTCCCCCAAGATCTTATGTTGCTCGAGGTTGATCCACCTTGATTAAAATTTGTAGTATCTCCACCATAAGGCTCATACAACCAACCTTTGTTAATTAGCTGAGCATTTGTTAAAAATATTGCAAAATAAAAAAACAAAAATAATAATAGTTTTTTCATAATCTCTCAAAAACAAAAATACAACAAGGAACTGTATTTATTAACCCCTTGTTGTAGAAATAGAATTAAATTTTTTATTGCCGTATTCAACTATGGTTTCACAACCTTAATGGTTGATACCTCCACGTCAGAAGTGTATACTTGGATAAAATACAATCCTTGTTTTAAAGAAGAGGTATTTAATTCGCCATTGGTTAGTGTTTTTACTTCCAATACTTTTTCTCCTTTTAAATCAAATACGGAAACCTTTAGGATTTCCTCCTCTGTGAGGTAAATACTGTTCTCAATTAAAGTAGGCTTGGCGTTCAATTGCAGTTTTACTTTGTTTTGAATACCTGATGTTTTGTATAGTGGAGGTTGCGGTGCATAGCCACATGTCAATGCACAAGTAGTTTGCCTTAAAACGGTTAATGGTGCATCTATCAAAACATTATTGGTATCATAAATCTTAATATTTTTAGGCCTACCTTTGCTTGTTTGGAAATCTGGCAGCGCTTGACTTTGACAATCCTGAGTGCTTTGCCCTCTATCTACAAATTCTTTAACCTTATACTCCCACATGGTGTAATTAGTTTCTAAATCAGGAATATTGTTTCTTTCAATTAATTTGGCAGTAAATCTTGTTTTACAACACACATCATTACATGGTATAGCCCAATTTATAATGCTTTTGGGTGCTAAAAGTTGATTTGGAACTGGACCATAATCGTTGGGGTTAAACACTATATGTGTTGTTTGATTTGGAACTTGTACAGTTACAAACGAAAAACATGAACCCGGAAAAATTACATCAACATCCCAAGTACTAGTTCCTGAAGGTGCTAGGGAATTCATAAGATCCAAGACGGCTATGTCAAACAATTTTTTTAATTCTTGTGGTGTAAATGTAGGAGGAATATTTCCTATACCTGGTATAGGTTGGCAAACTGCGGCATCATATTGATTCTTACAATAAGAGGACAATAATGGATTAGCTGGAAGTGGCGGAAGAGGGTCAATTATATTGATTAGACCCCAAATATTTGGAGATGTGCCTAGGGTATTTAAGTCATTTACACTTACAAAATTTTCAATAACAATTTGATCTGGTTTGCCAGGGCAGGAATATTTATGATAATTTATTATTACATAAACAAGTGGATAGGTGCCGCAATCCGTATTTACCTCACAGAAGGTTTTCATAAACATTTCGCTAGTACTGTTAGTGCATGGGTCGATGCATTTTATTTGAGCTTTACTAAATTGGGATATTATTATGGTAAATAAGCATAGTAATATTTGTAATTTTAATTTCTTCATTAGAATTTTATTAGTTTAAGATATAAAGTTTAAAAAAGCCATTTCTCAAAATGAGTTTAAAGCGAATGGAGGCGGCTTGAGATGCTTCTACTACCTATGACTGCCGAAGCGCAAACAATCTGCAATACCCTTAGGTATTGCTTATTTATATTTCTTAGCTACTTTCGCAGCTAAATAGGGTGTAATTTTATTAGCATAGGTTATCACTTTATTTATTTATAGGCTTGTGGGTGTTACAGCACCTGCAAGCTTTTTGTTTTTATAGAAAGTTAATCCAAATCTCTTATTATATACATTTGTTAATAGCCGCTTTTCTAACTTAAAAATTAAAAACATAATCAATCAATAGTATGCTAATTAAACAATATTAACAACCATTCAAAAAAAAAAAAACGCAATTTGTATTTTTAATTATCTGTTTTTCAGTACAAAATATTTAAATGCTGTTTAGGTATGAATTAATGTTATTTTGTAATTGAATGGCTACATCACGGTTCGTTGTTTGCTCAAATGATATACTCCCAGGCAAAAGCCATTTTATATAACAAAATTTCACCAAAAACTTATCATAAACAGATAGATAGGATCAAGCCGATTGCCTCAATAAATGTATCATCCACAATTTAGTTGATAAGTTTGAAGCCCTCAAAAAACAAAAATGCTGTAATTTGCCATTCGTTTTTAAGCAAAAAGTATGGCAGAAGAGGAAGTAATATATAACGAAGACAGTATTCGCTCGCTCGATTGGCGCGAGCATATCAGGTTACGTCCAGGAATGTATATTGGTAAACTAGGAGATGGTTTATCAATGGATGATGGTATTTATGTGCTTGCCAAAGAGATCATGGATAATTCGATTGACGAATTTGTGATGGGAAATGGTAAGACCATTGAGGTGAAGATAGTTGATAATAAAGTAACGGTGAGGGATTTTGGCCGAGGTATTCCTTTGGGCAAAGTGATAGAGTGCGTTTCGCAGATAAACACAGGGGGTAAATACGATTCAAAGGCTTTTAAAAAGTCAGTAGGATTGAATGGTGTGGGAACCAAGGCTGTAAATGCCTTGTCGAGCAGTTTTAAAGTGCAATCTTTTCGTGATGGCAAAACAATGTTGGCTGAATTTGAATTCGGTGAATTAAAAAAAGCCCACAAAATCACTGATACCATGGAACCTAACGGAACTTTGGTAACCTATTTTGCCGATGATTCTATTTTTAGAAACTACCGTTATGTAAATGAGTTTATCCAAAATCAAATTTGGAACTATGCCTACCTAAATGCAGGTTTAACCATCATTTTCAATAACGAGAAGTATTTTTCAAAAGGCGGTTTGCTTGATTTATTAAAACGCAAAACCAACGAAGAAGAGCTTCGCTACCCAATCATTCACCTGAAGGGAGATGATATTGAAGTGGCTATAACCCACGAAAATCAATATGGTGAGGAGTATTATAGCTTTGTTAACGGGCAGCATACCACCCAAGGTGGAACGCACTTGAATGCTTTTAAGGAGGCATTTGCCAAAACCGTTCGAGAGTTTTATAAAAAGGATTTTGATTTGGCTGATATCCGTGCTTCCATTGTGGCTGCGGTAAGTGTGCGTATTCAAGAGCCTGTTTTTGAATCGCAAACCAAAACCAAATTAGGTTCGCAAACCATATCTCCTGAAGGAAATATTACCTTAAAACAATTTGTAACCGATTTCTTGAAAAAGGAATTGGATAATTTCTTACACAAACATCCAGAAGTGGCAGATGCCTTACAAAAACGAATCTTGCAAAGCGAGCGTGAGCGTAAGGATATGGCGGGTATTAAAAAGTTGGCCAATGAGCGTGCTAAAAAAGCCAACCTTCATAATAAAAAGTTAAGAGATTGCCGCTTCCATTTGGATGATGAAAAGAATGAACGCAGATACGATTCGACACTGTTTATCACCGAGGGAGATTCGGCAAGTGGTTCAATTACTAAAAGTAGAAATGTAGAAACACAAGCTGTGTTTAGTTTGAGAGGAAAGCCCTTGAACTGTTATGGTTTGACCAAAAAAGTGGTGTATGAAAACGAGGAGTTCAACTTGTTGCAGCATGCATTAAACATCGAAGAAGGTATTGAGAATTTGCGATACAACCAGATTGTAATAGCTACCGATGCTGATGTGGATGGTATGCACATTCGCTTGTTGATGTTGACTTTCTTCTTACAGTTCTTTCCTGATTTGGTTAAAAACGGACATTTATACATTCTTGAAACACCTTTGTTTAGGGTGCGTAATAAGCAAAAAACCATCTATTGCTACAGCGAAGACGAAAAACAAAAAGCCATACAAAAAATTAGTGGACGACCAGAGATTACCCGATTTAAAGGATTGGGTGAAATTTCACCAGATGAATTTGGAATGTTTATTGGCAAAGACATTCGTTTGCAGCCTGTATTGTTAACCCAAGATATCACCATTCAAAAACTGCTTGAATATTACATGGGTAAAAACACCATGGACCGTCAGGCCTTTATCATCAATAATCTTCGCATCGAAAAAGATGTGTTGATTGAAGATGAAATTGAGGAAATTGTTTAGAATAGTGCTTCTGGTCAACACATGTATTGAAAGGATATTGTCCAAAGGATTGTCTGTGATGTATAAACTTTCAAAAATATTCGTTTCATTGCAAATGAATTTATGACACGAGAAAGAGCCGTATTGAAATATATCTATTTAGGAGTGGCTTTGTTGCTATTTTTTGCAGCTTGGCGTTTCTATGATGATGTATTTGCTGCCAATGTAAGCCTAAAGAAAGGTCAAACGGATTATATCTATGTGCATACAGGCGAATCCTATGATATGTTTATCAATCGCATCGAAGGTTCGCAATTGGTGCAGAATGCAGATGGTTTCAGACGTTTGTCAAAGTTGCTTAATTTAGATGATAGACTAAAAGCGGGTCGTTATAAAATTGAAGGAGGTATGAGTAATTTTGATATGATAAAATTACTCAAATCGGGGAGGCAAAGTACCGTTAATGTTACTTTAAAATATGCCCATAATTTGGGTGAAATAGCTAAGACTTTTTCGAAATATTTCGAGTCGGATTCGGCACATTTTATGGAAGTGTTTATGGATACTGCTACGCAAGTGAAGTATGAACTCAATCACCAAACTTTCATCAGCCTATTTGTACCAAATACCTACAATTTTTATTGGAATACCAAGCCTGAAAAAGTGCTTGGAAAACTCAAAGCTGAGAACCTGAAATTTTGGAACAAAGACCGAAGTACTTTGGCAATCACTAAGGGTTTATCGCCTTTAGAGGTTTGTATTTTAGCATCCATTATGCAAAAGGAATCAAACAAAGCAGATGAAATGCCCAATATAGCTAGTGTGTATCTCAACCGAATTAAAATGGGCATGTCATTGCAGGCTGATCCAACGGTTATTTTTGCTTGGAATGACTATACTATTAAAAGGGTAACAGGATTGCATACAGCTATCAATTCGCCATATAACACATACATCAACAAAGGACTTCCCCCTGGCCCTATTTGCATGGCTGGAGCCACTGCTATAGATGCCGTTCTTCATGCACCCCATACCAAGTATTTGTATTTCTGTGCCAAGGAAGATTTTAGCGGTTATCATGCTTTTGCTGAAACGTTAAACCAACACAATAACAACGCTGCTCGATACCAAAGAGCCTTGAATAAATTAGGCGTTAAGTAATTCTCTTTTTCCTTTTTCTCCGCATATTGGGTTTATTTCTGCGGTGAATAATGGGTTTAATCTCCGCAAATTTGCGGAGATTAAATTTGTATTTGCGGAGAATAGGAGATATATTTACCGCAAAAATGCGGAGATTAATATGGCAAAGTACATATACCAAATAAAGGGATGGCCCAATTTTACTTGGAACAACGATGATTTGTTGCCCTTGCTATCTGCGGTTAGACATAAACAGGGAAGATTGAAAGGTTATATGGAAGTATTGGGTTTTGCTTTGAGAAACGAAACCACTTTGCATGCCCTTACACTAGAAGTATTGAAGAGTTCAGATATAGAAGGAGAGGTGCTCAATCCTGAACAGGTTCGTTCGTCTATAGCGCTCAAATTGGGTATGGATGTGGCAGGTTTGATGCCCGCAGATAGAAATGTAGATGGCGTGGTGGAGATGATGCTTGATGCCACCCAAAAATACAATAAGCCTTTGAGTAAAAATCGTTTGTTCGCTTGGCATTCGGCTTTATTCCCAACTGGCCGAAGTGGTATGTTTAAGATAACAGTGGGTGATTGGCGTGATAACGAAAAAGGTCCTATGCAAGTGGTGTCGGGTGCCATGGGCAAAGAAAGGGTGCATTATCAAGCCCCTGATGCCAAGGTGTTGGAAAAAGAAATGAAAAGTTTTCTAAAATGGTTTAATGCCAAAGATGATTTGGATGCTGTGATAAAATCGGCTGTGGCGCACCTTTGGTTTGTTACCATACATCCTTTTGATGATGGCAATGGTCGCATGGCAAGGGCTATAGCAGATATGCAATTAGCAAGGTCTGATGGTGATCAGCAAAGATTTTATAGTATGTCGGCACAAATACGATTGGAGCGAAAAGCCTATTACGATATACTGGAAAGAATACAAAATGGAACCTCATTAGACATCACCAAATGGCTTGTGTGGTATTTGAAATGTTTGGATAAAGCCTTGAACGAAACGGATAAGGTTTTGAAAGGTGTGTTGAATAAATCTCGGTTTTGGGATAAGCACCAACATACGCATATCAATACTCGACAACGGATGATGATAAACAAGTTATTTGATGGTTTTGATGGAAAATTAAATTCATCAAAATGGGCTAAGATAGCCAAATGCTCTGCTGATACTGCCCTGCGCGATATACAAGATTTGATAAGCAAAGATATCTTGATGCAAGAAAATGCAGGAGGAAGAAGTACGAGCTATGGTTTAAGGGATTTTGAATTTTAGAGGTTGATTGGATATGAAATGCTTATAGCCATTTTTGCTTGTCGTTGTATTTAACACATAAAGCAATTCGTAATATATATTCGGTGTCGCTGCGCTAAACACCAACCATAGGCAAATATACCCACCCCTAGCCCCTCCAAGGAGGGGAATGCATCTTAGTTCTATTTTATTTTGAAGTTTGTTGCCCTTTCGTATTGGATTATTAGAATCCCTTGGACTTATAAAAAGAAACCTAAAGGTTCTTTCTTAGCTTTTGTATTTTTTGTAGTTTGTCAATATCGGCAGCATCTTGAGGCCTACCTGTATTAAATTTTGATAAAACCAAGTGATTGATATGAATAATCGGAATAATTAATCCATCAATATCGGCCATAATCTTTTGTTCATTTGCCTCCTCAAATTCAACTAAATTTATTCGTGTTATAAAATCAACTTTTTCTGGATCAGACCAAATACTAAAAACAAGGTGTTTAGTAAAATCAAAGGTTTCGACTACTTCAATCGATTCAAGCATTACGCCAACTTCTTTTAATACTTTTATTATTTTGGGTTTATTATCATTGTGTGGTTTCAGCCAAATATCCATATCACCTGTAGTGCGTTTGTAACCATGATGTATTACGGCATATCCACCTATTAATAGAAAATCAACTTTGTGTTTTAAAAGTATTGATACTAAATTTTGGTGCTTGTCAATAAAAAGATTCATTCTTTGGTTTTTACAGTAATCAAATTATCATATTTCCTATTTAGCAAATCGATTCTGCTAACGCCATAAGTTCTTAAAATCATTTCGACTGCATCTTTCATACGTTGCTGTGGTGATTGGTTAGCAAACTCTTTCAATAAATCAAGTTCTTGTTCCTCGAAAGAGTGAAATACTTTCAATTCTGTGTGATAGACAGCTGCAGGTTCGTTTGTTATATTTTCTTTATCACTCATATTGGCGTATCATATTCAAATACAAATATACCATTGTTGAGTTATAATTTTAAATACCTAGAAAATTCAAGTATAGGAATACAATGGCTACCCAGCCCTAGCCCTTTCGAGGAGGGGAAGGTCTAATCGGTAACAAATTCTTTCTCATTAGGTAAATTCCATTTCAGCTCTTACTTTTGCCACATCAATCAAGAGGGCTATTTACCCTGCTTTGTTTTGAAAATATGAGTAAACACGGAAGAATTTTAGTGGCCATGAGCGGGGGCCTTGACAGTACCGTGGCAGCAGTGATGCTAGCCGAAGAGGGTTATGAAGTAATTGGTGTAACCATGAAAACTTGGGACTACGAAAACAGCGGAGGTTCCAAAAAAGAAACAGGCTGTTGTAGCCTCGATTCCATTAACGATGCACGTTCCATTGCTGTTAAGCATGGTATCCACCATTTGATTTTAGATATCCGAGATGAGTTTGGTGATTTTGTTATCGATAATTTTATTGAGGAGTATTTGGCAGGACGTACACCCAACCCTTGTGTATTATGCAATACGCACATCAAATGGGAGGCATTGCTCAAACGTGCACAGCAATTGGATTGTGAGTTTATTGCTACGGGTCATTATGCCCAAGTAAGAAATGAAAACAATCGATATGTCATCTCAAAAGGCTTGGATGAAAACAAAGACCAGTCCTACGTTTTGTGGGGATTGACTCAAGAAAGCCTCGCACGCACTCGTTTTCCTTTGGGTGGTTTTCGCAAAACCAAGATTAGACAAATGGCCTTAGACCGCGGATTTATTGAAATGGTTAACAAAAGTGAGAGTTACGAGATTTGTTTTGTACCAGATAATGACTACCGAGGTTTCCTAAAACGTAAAGTTGACGGTTTGGAGCAAAGACTGGATGGTGGAAATTTTGTAACAAGCGAAGGTAAGGTTTTGGGCAAGCATAGAGGTTATCCATTTTATACAGTAGGTCAGCGTAAGGGTTTAGAAATTGCGTTTGGTGAGCCTATGTTTGTATTGGAAATTCAACCTGAAAGCAATACTGTTGTGTTGGGTAGAGAAGAGGAATTACAGCGCAAAGGCATGTGGGTGCGCAATGTGAATATGGGTAAATTTGCTAGTATTGATAGCCCTATGGAAGCACTTACCAAAATCCGCTATAAAGATGCAGGAGGTTTTGGCATAATTGAACAAGAAGATAACCGAATGAAAGTGGTTTTTAATAACCATGTGAAAGCCATTGCCCCTGGCCAATCAGCCGTTTTTTATGATGGTAATGATGTGATAGGTGGCGGTTGGATACAATCTAGTTTTGAGGTGTAATAACATGAAATTATACTTTGGGATAATAGTAGCGCTGTGTTTGGTGGCTTGTCAGAAGAACACTGAGCAGTTTAGTTTGGACTATGGCTACTATTATTATCCCATAAAACCAGGCACAAGCCATGTATTTTGGGTGGACTCCATCTCTTATAATGATAATACCGGAAAGGTAGACACCTTTCATTTTCAGTTGTTGCAGCAGTTTGATAAACTCATTTCAAATAATCCCAACACTTATAGAATATTGCGCTTTGTCCGAACTACTGATTCAACAGAATGGATAGAGCGAGAGTCCTATTTTGTGATACAAAAGAAAGAGAATATTGAATTGGTTGAAGATGGAATCCATTATATAAAATTGAGCTTCCCCGTATCCATGGGGAAAAAATGGAAAGGAAATTTGTTTAATAATTTAGTTCCTGAAACCTACGAATACCAATCTGTTGGAGTGCCTTATACCATAGGTGATAGCACCTTCCAACAAACCGCCACAGTTACCTACAGCACCATAAATGCCATTGAAGAAATTGAGAAAACATCTGTTTATCAAAAAGATTTCGGACTTATTTTTTCTCAGAATACCTACATCAATACCCAAGAAGACAAGCGTACTGGCTATAAAGTGAGCATGCGATTGAGGTATTGACAAATTTTAGGAGGAATATTTTTATATTGTTTTACCTGAATGTATTTACGGCACGAAATTGGCCAATCAAATAGCATGGGTTTCTGCATTGGACAGTCCAATACAAAAGGCTTATATAATTTAAGTATTCAAAATTTACAAATCTTATATTGCGCTTCGGTTTGCGAAAGCTAATTGTCAAAATATCATATACATTGATGGGCGTTTTTTTCGCCTTCATGCTATTGGTTTACCTTGTTTTTAACAGCACGCCTTTCCAAAATTTTATTATTCATAGGGTTGATAAATGGCTTTCTGGGGCTTTCAAAACAGAGATTTCTATTGATAAAATCAATTATGATGGCTGGACCTATTTCAGTATTGATAATATTTATTGGGGCGACCAAAAGAAAGATACCCTCTTTTTTGTAAAGAACTTGCAGTTTGATATAGCAGGAGTAGAGATTGACAGCATGCGCTTTGTATTAGATGATGTCCATGTGAATGGAGCTTTATGCAAAATCGTAACCTATCCTGATAAGACTTTTAATATTGACGTTCTATTTAATATCCTCGACCCTCTTGATACGGTGATCGACCCCAATGCACCCAAATTTAAGTTGTATTTTAATGATATAACAGCTGAGGATACAAGATTTCACCTGATTGACTCAACCGAAAAATTCTCTCCTGAAGGGTTTGATCCATACAATATTTGTTTTAGCAATATTAAACTAAGGGCAAAGCATTTTAAGATTATCGAGGATTCACTTCAATTTAAAATTAGGTCCTTTAGCGGTGTTGAGCGATGTGGTTTTGCCATTCAAAACATGAAAAGCATTACCACCATTTGTCCAACTTTGATGGAGTTTGACAAAATGCGTTTGGAAACAGACAATAGCATAATCAAGGACTTTGCTAGTATGAAATATGATAGCTGGGATTCTGTTGCTAGCAATTTTATTAGCAACGTGTATATTAAAGGCAATATCAAAGAAAGTGAAGTCGATATAAAAGATGTAGCATTCTTTGCCCCTCTGCTCAATACTTTTCATTACAAAGCCATTGTAAATGGAAAATTGAGTGGTACCATTGATAATTTTAAAGTGAAGGATGTAGATGTTAGATATGCCAATAATACACGATTTAAAGGGCAAGTGGCTCTGAATGGTTTACCAAATATCGACCAAACATTTATTGATGTGCAAACCGATTTTGCCAGCAGTATTGAAAATGAAATTGAGAAAATTATTGATTATAACCTGCCTGATGAGTTTTTTCATTCACTTGGTTTGGTAAAGTATAAAGGAAATTATACAGGCTTCATCAACGACTTTGTAAGTTATGGTGAAATTGAAACGGTGTATGGTAAAATTACAACGGATTTAAACATGAAGCTTCCTGATTTTGATCCAGATCGTTCATCCTATTCTGGAAATTTAGATTTGAAAGATTTCAATTTAGGTGGTCTTATCAACCAAAGAGATTTAATAGGATTTACTACTCTTAAGTCGTCTGTGCAAGGAAAAGGCCTAGATACAAAGCATATCAATGCCAACATCAATGCACAAATAGCCTATATTGATTTTAATAAATACAATTACAAGAATATTGATTTTAAAGGCTTATTAAATAAGAAGTACTTTAGTGGTAAAATTGATTGTGATGACGAAAATGTTAAGTTCAACATCAATGGAAAGGCCGATTTTAATAAGGCTATTCCTGAGTTTGTGTTTAAAAGCGATATTGAAAGACTGAAACTAAAAGAATTACATTTTTGGGATAAAGACATCAATGTGCAAACCCATATAGATGGGGATTTTAGGATTAAAGATTTTGACCATAACAGCGGTAATCTGAACATAAGTAATACTTATTTCGAGTACCGAGGTTCAGAGTATACCATCAATCATATTGATATTAGTTCGGTAAATGATACAAGAAAGAAGTTAAGTATTAACTCTGATTTTTTAAATGCTTCCATTGATGGAGATTTTAATTTTTCAAGCCTTGATAAAAGCTTGAAAAATATAGTAAATAAGCTTGTTCCTGCTTATTACACCCAAAGTTATGCGAATCTGCCTAAACAGAATTTTGTATACAATATCAAGGTGAAAAATACCTATAATATTTCTCAAATGTTCTTTCCGAATATTGATTTAGATAAGTTTGAACTTCAAGGCAAATATGATAATGCAAATAATATTTTTGATAATATTGGCTATGCACAGACTTTTAGGTACAACAATTATTATTTAAGTGATTTGACCTTCAAAACAAATGTGAGCAGTAACATGAAAGCAGATTTGTTATTAGGGATTTCGCAGCTTTCTCGCAATGATACAATGCTCATAAATGAATTTGCAGTGAAAGGAACAGTGGCTCAAAATAAAGGAAATTTGCAGGTAAAAATGCAAGACACAAGCAGCTACATTTACTCAAACTTGAATACGAACTTTATATTCAAAAAGGATTTGATTCAGATGAGTTTTGATACTTCTGAATTTCATTATAATAATTCGAATTGGACTGTGAACTCTGATGGGTTGGTTTATTTGTATGATTCAATCATTAAATTTAGCAATGTATCCTTCCAAAATAAGTTGCAGCAAATAGTCATCAATGGCAATTATGCATTTAATAATGCAGAAGAAAGTTTACTTTTTACTTTGATTAATTTTAATTTAGATAACCTGAATAGTTTTATTCCAACTCTTAATATTAAGGTGAATGGAGAAGCCAATGGAAATATCACCTTGCAAAGTGTTAAAAAGAAAATGGTTATTAATAGCAATTTGGATTTGAATGATGTGATGCTGGACAATGATAGCATTGGATTTATTCAACTTACAAGTGATTATGATGCTGTGAATGAAAGACTAAATTTTGTGGGTAGGGCTTTAAGTGGCAAACTCAATAATTTTGTTGCGGCTGGCTATGTTTTTATGAAAAATAGCACCCTTGATGTTGATGTGAATTTTGACAATGCAGAGGTAAAAGCATTTAATGCTTTTGTAAAAGACTATATTACCATTTATGATGGATTGGCTTCCTTGAAATGTAAAATTACAGGTACACTCAGCAGGCCTGATGTGGATGGTATTTTGGATGCTAAGAATATTGTTACACGAATTGAGTATTTGAAAACTACTTATCGAATTAGCGATAAAATTATTTTTGATGAAAATAGTATTCAGCTTTTACCTACTAAAATTTATGACATTAATAACATAGCTGCAGATATAGAAGGCAAGATTAAACATAAAGGTTTCGACAATTTTGTTTTTGATATCAATATCCATGACTTTAAGAAGTTTCAAATGCTTAATACTACTGCCAATGATAATTCCTTGTATTATGGCACTGCTTATGGCACTGGTTATTTTACGATTAAAGGGCCATTTAATAATATGGTTTTAGATATCAATGCCCGCACAGAGAAAGGGACACTTATTTATTTAACCCCATTTGGAAATACCGATGATAATGAAGAATCATTGATACACTATGTGAACTATGATACCACATTTAAGGAAATCGTGAGTCGTAAAAATGTATTAAGTGGATTTAGTCTTAACATGAATGTTATTGCTACGCCTGATGCTGAAATGCAAATTATTTTTGATGAGCAAACGGATGACAAATTGAGAGCAAGAGGTACGGGAGATGTTAGGTTAGAGCTTACAAGGCAAGGTGCATTTAATATGTATGGTGAAGTAACCTTGAGTAGTGGGGATTATCAATTTAGTGCAGTCAATGTGGTAAGTAAAAAGTTCTTGTTGCAAAGTGGAAGTAAGATAACATGGGGTGGCGATCCATTTGATGCAAGGTTAAACATAACAGGCTTGTATCCTTTGCGCACCACCATTAGTGAAATTTATAGTACAACTGCCTCTACTCAAAATACAAATACCAAAATTCCAGTTGAATGTTTAATGAACATTAGAGGTAATTTGAGTAGTCCTATTTATAGCTTTGATATTAACTTTCCTAATTTAGAAAATAGCCTGAGTGGCACAGAGGCCAATGGTTTGAATGCAGTGGTCTCCTCCATTAGAAAGGAACCTGAGAATATGACCCAGCAAGTTATTAGTCTTTTGGTTTTTGGAAAGTTTACTCCTTTGGCTAATGTGAATCAGAATAACAATGTAAGTAATAATATAGGTATAAATACACTTTCAGATTTAGCTTCATCACAAATAAATAATGCATTGAATAAAGTGGTTCCTGGCTTTGATTTTAGTGTAGATATGCAAAATGCTATTGCAGTAGACCCAACTAAAGGAAGATCATTTCTTTTATCTGCATCAAAGAAGTTTTTTGATAATAGGTTAGAATTGATGGGTTCTTTTGCCACAGATAATTCACAGAATAATATTATAACGCAATATAATATTTCAAGAAATGGAAACTTTAAAGCCCGTGCATTTAACCGACAGGCCTTGAATCCTATTTATGATAAGAACATAACCACACAAGGTTTGGGATTGTATTACCGCAAAGAGTTTGATAATTTCTATGACCTTTTTAATATCAAAAAGAAGAAAATGGTTTCACTAAAGTGATTTTAATTTGAGTAATTTGAATTCGACAAAACACATTTTATTAATTGTGAATCCTTTTGCTGGTAAAGGCAATGCCTTATCTGTGGCTCAACATGCTCAAGAAGCTCTTAGTAAGAGTGGTATAAAGACTACCTTGTTTACCAGTCAATCTAAAGGAGATATTTCTCAAATCACCTCAAAATATAACAGCAGTGATTTTACAAGTGTGGCTATATTAGGAGGAGATGGCACAATGCATGAGGTGTTGAACGCTGTGATGGAAAAAGAGTCTTGGTTGAAATTATCTTATCTTCTATTCCCATGTGGCACTGGTAATGCATTTAATTATGACCTTGATTGTTTGACTTCAGAGAAAGCCATTGATTTGTTGTTGAATGGTAAGGATACCTTGATAGACATTGCAGAGGTGAAAACTAAAGCGGGGAGCATTTGGTCCTTTAATATTGTAGGTTGTGGACTTGTTGCGCACATTAATGTGTTAGCCGAAAAAATGAGGTGGCTTGGTTCTGCTCGTTATACTGTTGCTTCACTTATAAAAATTCTTTCTAACCCTACCATTAAGGCCAAGGTGATAGCAAATGGCGAAGAGATTGAGGCTGAGTTTTGTTTCTTGTTTGCTTGCAATACGCGTTATACTGGTAAGGCAATGAAGATGGCTCCTCTTGCTAGTCTTACTGATGGAAAGATTGATTTTTTGATTGTCAAAAAAGCATCTCGATTGTCATTATTGGGATTGTTTCCAAAGGTATTTAGTGGCAAACACATGGATTCACCTTTGTTGCAATATGTTCAAACAAATCATTTGAAAATTGAAACAGAACAACCCGAAACGGTAAATATCGATGGTGAAATAAAAGGGAATACTTCCTTAGAAATTTTGATGCACCCAAGAAAGTTAAAGATTATTTCTCAGCTCTAATCTATACCCATAAACTTATGCGTTTGTAGACTGATTTTCCATTGCGGATTTTGCTTTACAAAGTCAATAATCAAAGGTAGCATTTCTTTGGATTTATCCCATTCTGGTTGAAGGTATAATTTGCAATTCGTATTTACCATAGAGGCATGTGCAATAGCCCAATCAAAATCGGATTTGTTAAAGATTACTACCTTAAGTTCATCAGCATGAATAATACTTTCAGGAAGTGGGGCTTTGAATTTCTTGGGCGAAACACAAACCCAATCCCAATCGCCACTCATAGGATGAGCCGCTGAAGTTTCAATATTGGTTAGAATGCCTTTTGATTTTAAAATAGCTGTTAATGCTGTTAAATCATGCATAAGAGGTTCGCCACCCGTTATCACCACTAGTTTTGCATTAGCCTTTTCAACCCAGGATACGATTTCAGTAAGTTCGTATTGTGGATGTTTATTAGCTTCCCAACTTTCTTTTACATCACACCAAACGCATCCCACATCACATCCGCCTAAACGAATAAAATAGGCTGCATGACCCGTGTAATATCCTTCTCCCTGTATGGTGTAAAAATGCTCCATAACAGGCAAAGTATGTGTATGATTTGAATTCAATTATTTGATGACGTTAAGGTAGTGAAATATTTGTTGTGTAAGGTTAACAATGTCTTTGTTACTTTTGGTGTCTATCATCGCATCAAAGTAGCGTGTTCCATTTTCATGCATGGCCGATATTTTATAGTCGGCTTTGCTGTATACACTCATGGCATGAAGCGGAAGGATATCATCAAAATAGACACCTATTAATAAATCAAAATGTGTGCTTAAAAATCTTCCAATTTTACTTTTATCAGGCAAATTGAAAACATCCAATTTCTCTTGCCAAAAGAATTCAGACTGAATATGTATTTTCTTAGTATGAGGCAATACCTTTTCATCTACAAAACCCATTAAGAATACCTTTTTACCTAACTCTCTTAATGAAGCAGCAAAGCGCTGCACATTCTCTTCATTTTGTTTGTTAGCTGCGTCATACACAATACCAATTTCATTCATTTGATCGAACGAAACGAGTTTGTTTTTCTTATGGATATTTACAGCTTGAAGATTAAGCCTGCGTTTACCAAAAAATGTTTTTATATCTTGAATAAATTTCATGGTGGCTTATTCTAAATCGTATTGTTTAATTTTTCTATAAAGCGTTCTTTCTGAAATACCCAATTCGTTAGCAGCTTTCTTGCGTTTGCCATTGTATTTATTCAAAGCCTTTTTAATCATTTCTATCTCTTGTTGTTCTAAAGATAAAGATTCTTGAATAGGCTGTGCTTCTGTTATCTCAATAATGTTTGGGTTGCTAGCAACAACAGTATTTACTGGTTGAACCTGTGGTGAAGGATTGTTGAATGAGGTATCTTGATAGGTGTTTGCAAAATGATTTTGCGTCATCAATTCGCTGCTAACTGGACTTGCTCCACCTTGCAACATACCATAAACCACACCTTTCAATTCATTCAAATCTTTACGAAGGTCAATCAATACTTTATAAAAAATATCACGCTCGCTTAGGTTGGAGTGTTCCCCACCCAAGCCAGTAAACAAGGCCGGAATACCTGATTTTTCTGATGGCAACACCTGCATCAATTCTTGGGCATTCACGTTTTTATCTTCATCAAGAACAGAAAGCTGTTCGGCTACATTTTTTAATTGACGAATATTACCAGGCCATCTATAATTGATAAGCAATTGTTGTGCTTCTGTATCAAGCAATACAGGTTTTGATTTGTATTTTTCAGCAAAGTCGGCACTGAATTTTCTGAACAATAAATGGATGTCTTCCTTTCTTTCACGCAACGATGGCACTTTGATAGGCACCGTTGAAAGTCTGTAGTACAAATCTTCTCTGAATTTACCACTAGCAGAATAGTCTAACAAATCTCTATTGGTAGCAGCAATAATGCGCACATCTGTTTTTTGGGTTTTTGAAGAACCCACTTTAATGAACTCACCACTTTCCAATACACGAAGTAATCGAGCTTGTGTTTCTAAGGGTAATTCACCTACCTCATCTAAGAAAATAGTTCCTCCATTAACAGTTTCAAAATAACCTTTGCGGGTATCCAATGCCCCCGTAAAAGATCCTTTCTCATGCCCAAATAATTCTGAGTCGATGGTACCTTCAGGGATGGCACCGCAGTTAACAGCAATAAAAGGACCGTGTTTACGGTTGCTCAAAGCATGTATTACCTTGCTGAAAGCTTCTTTACCAACACCACTTTCACCATTTATTAATACGGTTATATCAGTTGGAGCCACTTTGGTAGCAGTAACCAAAGCATAATTAAGTAAAGTTGAATTGCCTATTATCTCAAACCTTTGTTTTATATCTTGTATGTTCATTTAATATATTTCTACCTTGTTTCTTTTAATCTGTTCAAGCAAATCCTCTATAATTATTTTTACCACCTCACTAATGATCTTTGATAAATCTGATGCTAAGTCATCGTATAAAATGTGTTTTTTGTTTATTCCACTCAAAGTATTAATTGATAATACAAAACTGTATTTCTCGAAATATACTTTAGTAATTGACTGAACATTAAATCTAGAATAGCCAGGCTTATCAAATCCACAAAGACTAATTACAATATCGTGTGTTTCATTTTTCTTATTTTTGGCTTCACTAATAAAATAATCAATTGAGTGTTTTTCATCAATCAATTTTTCTCCACTTACGTTTTGTTTCTTATATCTAGAAAAATAGTACTCTCCACCTAGTGATTGAACAGCAATGATATTTTCTTCAAATAATTCATTTAGTTGAATTATTTTTGAATCTAAACTTTTTAGCAGATTATCTTTTAACCAAAATAAAATCTCAATTTCTTTATTTATTGAATATGTTTCAGTAACTTTTTTGCTTACTAATTCAGCCTTCAACAAAGCTATCTCCTTATCAATATCATCATCTTCTTCTATATCATCACCTTTTGCTCCCTTTAAAAACATACTTAAGGAATCTATAGAAAGTGAAGCAATATAATTTATGAAAAATTCTTCTTCTCCACCGTCAGCTTGTTGCAAGGCTCTATAATACTCTTCCTTTTTTTGTGTTTTTATGATAACTGGAGTGATGCCAAAATGCATTAAACTTAAATTCATTAAAATTCTTGCTAATCGTCCATTTCCATCATCAAACGGATGTATTCTGATAAACTTATAATGTAACAATGAAGCTATCTCTACTGGATGAAGTTTTCTTTGTTCAATTGCTTGATTATACCAATCTAACAAATCATTCATTTTGGCCGGAGTTTCTTCTGGCGAAGCTAAATAAAAAACTTCTCCTGTTTTTGTAACTACATGATTGGCTTGTTTTTTATATGATCCTATGTTAATTTTACGCTTGCTAGCCTTTCCATCCGGAGTTATGGCAGGATTATCATACGGCTCATGCAAAATTATTTGATGTAATTCTCTAATGAAATTTTCATTTAGAGGTCTATTTTCTTTAATTACATCCTCTAAAATTAATAAAGCATCATTATGACCTCTGATATCTAAATGGTCCTTAAGGGGCTTACCATCTGCAGTTATTCCATGAAGTAAAAATGATTTAGTTTCACCAAATGTTAAGCTATTACCTTCAATATTATTAGAGTGATAATTCCAATCTAACCTGAATTTCTGTTGAATTCTTTTTTCTCTTTCAGAATCAATGGGACGCAGTGAATCTATCTCAGATTTAATTTCATTGATTTTTTCTTTAAGTTCTTCCTTCATGCGCCCAATTTTTTAATTAATAAACATACCTATCAATAGCCTTGCCAATCAAACTGGTTTGAGTGGAGCGTTCAATTTTTACAGCCACATAGTCACCTTTTTGGTACATCCCATCTTTAGGGAAAATAACCGTATGATTGGTTTCGCTTCTTCCTACCCAATCTTGATCTGATTTTTTAGAGTTGCCTTCAATCAAAACTATATGGGTGCTTCCCACTTGTTTGATGTTTTTAGCAATGCTAATGCTATGTTGTAAATTAATAATCTCTTGCAACCTGCGAAGTTTCACATCGTTGGGTATGTCGTCTGGATACCTACGTGCAGCAAGGGTTCCAGGCCTTTCGCTATAGGTATACATATAGGCAAAATCAAACTGGGCATATTCAAACATGCTCAAAGTATCTTTGTGTTCATCTTCGGTTTCACTACAGAAACCTGCGATTACATCGCTTGAAATACCACAATTAGGCATGATTTCACGGATTTTATCCAATCTACTCATGAACCATTCTCTATCGTAAGTACGATTCATCATACTTAATACCCTGCTATTACCATGTTGCATTGGGTAATGGATATGCTTGCAAATATTTGGGTATTTCACCATCGTGTAAAGCACATCATCGGTAATATCTTTAGGGTGTGAAGATGAGAAACGAACCCTCAAATCAGGAGCTACAAGCGCTACTTTTTCAAGTAATTGTGCAAAGTTGCAAATAATCTCACCTTGTTCATTTTCCTCTTTATAGCTGTCTACATTCTGGCCTAGAAGGCTTACTTCTTTATACCCATTATTATATAAATCTTGCGCTTCTTTTAAAATGGATGCAGATGAACGACTTCTTTCGCGGCCTCGTGTAAATGGCACAACACAGAAGCTACACATATTATCGCAACCACGCATGATGCTTATGTAAGCATTGATTCCATTGCTGCTTAACCTAACTGGAGTAATCTCTGCATAGGTTTCTTCCCGGCTTAGTAGAACATTAATGGCTTTTTGTCCCTCTTCCACTTTAGCTATCAAAGCAGGAATATCACGGTAAGCATCAGGTCCAACAACAATATCCACCAATTGCTGTTTTTCCATTAACTCTTCTTTTAAGCGCTCGGCCATACAACCCAATACGCCCACTATCATTCCTGGATTGCTCTTTTTGGTGTGTTTAATTTCTTTCAATCTACCCCAAACATGGCTTTCAGCATTGTCTCTAATGGCACAAGTGTTTACAAAAACAACATCTGCATCGAGCATGTTTTTGGTGGTTTTAAAACCATTGTCGGCCATAATACTTGCCACAACCTCGCTGTCAGCTAGGTTCATGGCACATCCATAAGTCTCTATATATAAGTTTCGTGTAGCATTCTCGGGCTGCACTGATGCGGTTACGCCTTTCATTCTTCAGATAAAAATTTGGACTGCAAATGTAGACTTTTTTCTGACAGAGTGGCAGAAAAGTTTGGGAGATTTTAAGATTTAATATATTGGAATTTTACTTTGGACTTTGCATTTGCAAAGCCCTCATGCGATAATGCCTATATAAGATTCATGTTGTTTTGCATTAATCTATTAATGGTTGATGACGCTTTGCTATAACACCAACCATGGGCAAATCAATTGCAAACTTAACTAAACCCCGAAGGGGTAAAATAATAATAGCCGTAGGTAGAACCTACGGCTAAATGTAAAATGCGAACTAGAACCCTGAAGGGATTCAATATCTATAGTAGTGATTCAGAAAATTTTGATATTATTTAAAATAGGTCGTTATCGTTGGTGACGCTTCGCTATAACACCAACCTTGAGCAATTTCGATTAAGGCACCAAAACAATAATACCCAAATTGCTATTGATATCTAAGATAGGGTAGTCGTTGAAATCAACTGATGTATCACCATTTAAATCCGACTCGTAATATCCTAAATCCCCGTTATTACTGCTTATGTCAAGAGGAGGGTAGTCGTTAAAATCTACGGAGCCATCTTGTGTTATGTCGCCACTAAAAATGGCAAAATTACCATCACCCATATCCGCTAGGTTATCACCTGCTGATTTACTAGCTGCATCACTAAAGTTATAATCTGCTCCAGCATTGCTCATTAAAACAGGTATTCTACTCCAAGTTTCTATCGAGTTGCGATGCTTAACAACAATAAAATAATATTTGCCTACACACAATGGAGGAAACAATACACTAGCCGTGCCATCAGTATGCAAGGATCCTTTTGCACTAAACGAAAGTGGGTGTCCAGAGCTCGTATCATGTAATTCAACTGTTATAATATCAGCAATATTTGCCATCAATGGGTCGCCAAGTGATGAGGTCATGAGTCCTGAGCCTAAATAAAAACCTTGAATAAAAGCGTTGAGGTTTAAATACACACCCGAATCCACGGATGCCTTCTGCTGAAAACCTTGACTTACAACGAGATTTCCACCGATGGTGGCTGTGAAAGTTTCGCCCAAGGTTGAACTTACATTGAAAGAGGAATTGCTAAAATAGCCTCCTCCGGCAGAGATAGCCCTTCTGCTAATGTTTTGTCCATTGGCATAATGAAGCGGTATGATGAGTATTAAACCTAGAATAATTCTTTTCATATTGCCTTAAAATCTTCTAACCGCTCTAACCCTGCATTGACCACCTTTTAAATTTACATCACAATATCCGCTTCCAAAGTATTGTATCCAAGCGTAAGAAGCATCTGTCTCATTTGATGTCCAATAACTTCCAAATTGGAAACCATTGGCATCACCCAAAACTTCATTTACAACTGTGGCAGCATTATAACATTGGTTTAGTTCCCAAGCTGATGGTAAGTACCAATCGCTGTAACCGCTATTACTATATGCATCGCAAATAATAGCCGCACCAGATGTGCATCCCGATTGAGCAACAATTGCAGTGGTATTTACTTGTCCATCTCTCGAATTTTGGGCTGTGCCAATTGCCGAGAAAGTAACATTGCTATAAGTGGCTCCAGTACTTATGTCATTAAGTGATGCTATCACTCCATGCTCTGTTCCATTTTTTTTCCATACTGCCACTACAATTCCACCACCAAACAACTCACCAATATAATGCGTGAATAGACCATTAGTATTTATGTTTACGCTACCTGCCGTGCCAGCATAGAGGGCATAAGGCACGCTCATCATTTGTTGTGTACCAATATCAGTATAATTATTTCCAGTGGCTGAAGTATCTAACTCAACTTTTAAAAATTTTGCACTTGCCCCCCAATCAACGCTTCCAAAATTTCCTGTAATTGGATTACCGGTGCCAACGTTTAAATTAAATATGCCCAATGAATTGGTGCTTGTATTGTGTGTTTCTTTGTATGACACCGTTCCTGAAGCGCTTGCATCCAAGATGCTAAACCTAACCATGATGCTTTTATTTATTATGGCTTGACCATTGGCATATCTAGCTGCTGCTTGGTAGGGAATCCCTTGTGGAGCTTGTGCTTTGGTTAGTAAAAACGAAAGAGTGAATAATCCAAGAATGTAAAGTTTTTTCATTGCCTACTTATTTTCAATGGCATATATAAGTAATTTTGATTTAAAAAGATTGAAATTTTCCATATCACTCCTAAATTTAATTTCGTTTAACTAATATTAGTTGCCAAGTACTTGGCTTTTGGTATAACTTGTGTAATTCTTCTTGTGTCAGAAGTTAAATTGCAATCCAAATGGCACGCATAAAATTAGAGCTTCCAGCACATTTTGAATTTTCAACAGAATTAGAAATTCGTATTTCGGAAATTAATTATGGCAATCATCTTAGCAATGATGCCTACTTGAGTTTGATGCACGAAGCAAGGTTAAGGTTCCTTGCAAGTTTTGGCTATACTGAGTTTGATCTTGCTGGAGCATCAGTAATTATGGGTGATGTGGCCGTAGTGTATAAAAAAGAATGTCATTATGGAGATGTGTTAAAGATAGAAGTAACAGCATCTGAATTTGGTAGCAGAAGTTTTGATTTGTTTTACCGCTTTATCAAAACCAAAAGTAATGAAATAGCATGTGAAGCCAAAACAGGTATTATTTGTTACGACTATAAAGAAAAGAAAACAGTAAACGTACCAGAAGCATTCAGGAATAGGTTTGGGTAAGGAGAGTGTCATTTCGAGC
>JBBALJ010000018.1:3049-44420 GCA_040403075.1 Bacteroidia bacterium | reverse complement strand
CAACAATTACAATAACTTAAGAATTATTGAAATGCAAAGCTAAAGGACACCAACCACGGACAAAGGGATTTGAGCTCCAACCAAGCTCGGTCAAATAAGCTAAGGTATTATTGTGCCTTTGGAACAGAAGTAGAATCTATACCTACAATAATTTCATTACGTCTGTTTATTAGGTCCCAAGGAGCATTGTAGCCTAGGTATCTAAAGTTGCTTTGGTGCAGAATATGTAGGCTTTTCAAACTTTCACTTAATTCTTTCTTCATAGCAGCAATTTTGCTATCAGAAGCCCATCCCCCAAAACGAATAACAGCCACATACTCGGCTGCCGAAACCCCTAAAATCACTTTACCTGATTGTGGTTTTGGTAAATTACTCATGGAATAGCCTTCAGGCATTACAAAACTCATGGTGGTTTTGCCTTCACTTATATCCATATGTACAGGTGCAGTCATGGCAATTTTTTCTTGGGTTTGATTGCCACCAAAAATATAACTGGCAAGGGTTCTAAAGCTATTGTTGGCAGCTTTTTCGTAGGTGGTATCTGGGCTTACAACAGAGGCCATCACAGCTGATGGATAATATCTAAATTCTATTTGGTTGTGATTCCCAAGCACGGTATAGGATTGCTGTGGCACTTTTGCAAATAATAAAGGAGCTGCTTTAAATGAAAATAAAACCAATGCAACCAAAATGATACTGATGAAGTAAACTGTTTTCATACTTCATGTAACAAAACAATAGCCAAGAAGTTTGAAAAAGCTTTTTTATTGCCATTTGATTTGCTTGTTGGTGAACCCTACCAATAATCCTAGGCACAAAACCAACAAGGACTTTGGTAACATAAAATGCTGGCATTTGCGAAAATGAGGTCGTAAAGCTATGTTTGTTAACCAAAATTTTAGAACAAATTGAAAGGAAAGTTCAGATTTATAGGGCAACCAACATTAAACTATATCTTCTTAAATACACTTGACGAATTAAGATACAGAAATCGGATTAATCATTATAGTGAATATGATTTACTTAGGTCTTCTGCTCTTATTAGACAACTATTTCTAGACGGAGGTAAGTCTTTAACAGATTTGGTAAATAAGAGCTATGGAGTTAAACTTAAATTTAGAGTAATTGCGGCTGTAAACGATGAAAGAGAAGGGAATTTTTTATATCAAAATATATATCCAATTAATGATAAATACATTGAACTTAAGCAACAAGATTTTCTGAAAATTACTATTATAAAGGTAAACAATTATGAATACAGCATATTAGAAACAATAAAACATGCTTGCCATGTTTTAGGTGGAGTACACTTAGGTAAAGCAACAGATAAAAAAGAAGAACTATTTAAAGATATGGGAGGTATTATTAATCTTGAGAACATATCTAAATTTTTAGCTATACAATGTATTTGTCGAATTATTATTGACACTTTAACTGAATTAGAAATAGAAATAAAAAAGCAATCCAATGGATTTAAATAATTTATTGAAAAAATTATGAAGAAAAATTATATCAAAACAATCGTTTTTGCATTATTAATAACGATAATGTCATGTAGAAAACACAACATAATTGAAAATCCAATTACTGGCAAAAAAGTATTAGTTGCAAAACAAGATTTTCCAAATAAAATGACATGGGATGAAGCTAAAGTAGCTTGTTCTTTATTGGGCGAAGGTTGGCGGCTTCCAACAAGTGATGAGTTATTTACAATGAATGGTATTTCTGTACACATAGACAATTATAAATATGAGGAAGAACATTGGACCTCAAGTGAATTTGGAGAAGACCAAGAAAGAGCAATAGTCCTTCAATATAGTCTCTCATATGATCAATTGAAAAAAAAAGAGTATGCTGTAAGAGCTGTTAAAGATGCAGAATAAATTTTGCCTGTCAGCCCTTATTTACATATTAGTGTACCCTACCAATATCTTAACGCAGCGCCAACATGAGCAGAATGCTTGCGCCAGCTTGGGTTAGCCTAGGGTGGACAGATTGCGGGCAGTTAGTGTCTGAAAGGTTATTCTATTTTTAGAATGTTCCTTCTTTCACCTTTATTGTTTACAACACGCAATTCGTTCAATTTTTCAAATAAAATATCGTATAATTTTGTCACGTCTCTATAGTTATGATGTGTGACATCAATCTTTTCATTGATTGTTATGTTATTATTTGGTAGTTTTTTAAGTACTGGATATGTAGCGCTAAATATGTATTCATTCAAAGTATTCAAATATGATTGATATTTTGAATCTAAAAGAATACCTGTTTCTTTCATCATAGATAAGATATCATGACCTGATTTTCCAAATTTCATTTCATATTCCTTTTCTTTATAAAATCTATTAGGGTTCATTTCTATTAATATTCCTTTTAGAACCAATTCTATTGCCCTAGAAAGTAGGAAATATGCAATTCTGATTTGATTCTCATCAATATGCTCTAAATATTCTTCATCTGTTAATACTCTACTTATTTCTTGATTACTTTTAGCCCTTTCGTAAAATTTTTCAACGGCTTTTTTATTGGCCTCAATTGATCTATTTGCCAAGATTTCTGAACTTCTATATACATCTTGAGCATACAATAACCAAATTAATGAATCCGTTGCCTTAATCTCATATTGCTTTTTTTGAAAATATTCATCTAGTTCTTTTTCATTTAATTCTTCACTTTTTCTCATAGATTTTTTATAAAAGACATGCTTTTTTCAGACTTTGTGATAATCTTCACCAACAAATATATCCAATTGAGTTAAATAATTTTTTATGCTATACCAGTTATGCTAACAAGCAAAGGTTTTTTATTTATGGCTTATTCCTAAATTGCAAACGTGCTTAAAAAATATGCTTTCTTATTATTGTCCCTAATGGGTACCTTGCCATTATTGGCGCAAAACCTACAAATGCTTACAAGCCCGAGATTGATGCTTTCGTATAGCCATTTGGGCAATCAAAAATACGATAGCAGTTCCCATACTTTTGGCTTAGGGCAAAGCAGCCTTTCTTTAAACTTACCCCTCTATCATAGTAATTATACCAAAAGCGAATATGGCCTAAAACACTTCTTATACTTGGGTTTTCAGCCTAGTTTTGTATTAAATGCAGCCAATTTTGAAAACACAGTCTTAGACAGAAAACTCATCAACCTATCACTAGGTTTTAATGGCATTTACACTTCGGGTATAAAAAACATGTATTTGCTAAGCATAAGGCCCATGCTTAACGAAGACGAATACACCATCAACAATCCTAATTGGCGCTACAATGCAAGCTTTTTATATAGTAGGATGGTGAATACAAAATTTAAATACCGCATTGGTCTTACCTACACCTATCTGTTTGGTGAAGGTAATTTGCTTCCCATTGTGGGCGGAACCTATCGGTTTAATCCAAAAAACATTTTGCTTGTTAACCTACCCTACAACATCACATACCGACATGTTTTCAATTCCAATTTGAGTGCGGGTTTGTTCCTAAAACCCAATGGCAGCATGAACAGATTTATGAACCGCAATTATTTTGATAGTTCATACAATACTGTATTGTTTAGAAGAAGCAGTTATTTACTCGGTGCCAATGTTATATACAAAATAAGTCCCAAGTTCAGGTTGATGGCTGATTTGGCTATCAGTAGCAAACAACAATTGCGTTTTACACAAGATGCAGAAAGGGATGAAAAATCATATTATGAGGCTACTGTAAAACCAACAGTTTATCTATCCATTAAACTGCTGTGGATGCCCTTTGTGGCTCCAAAAGCCAAGAAGAACATTAACACAGAGAAGGAAAATGAGGCAGAGGAATACCTGAATGATGACAACTTCCTATCGTTTTAAAATAATAAGAATAAATTAAGTCAGAACTTCGTTAAACTAAATAATTTTGCAATACCATGAAGCCCTTAATTAAAGTCTTTATTTTGTGTTTGGCATTATTTACCTGTCAGGCAAGCTTGGCACAAACTGAAGCCGACAGCCTACAATACGATGATGATGAAAAAATAGCGAAACCTGAACCCGATGGAGAATATCGTCTAGGTGTGATTATGGGCTTTCAGATGAATACCCTCACAGGCAGCGAAGCCGATAGAGCCCAAGCTTCATTTGGATTAAATGGAGGCATGTATGTGAAGAGAAAATTAGGTAAACACACTGCTTTGCAGGCCGAATTAACAGGCTCTTTCAGAGGTAGTAATTTCAAATACAATAATGTAGATACTCAATACACCACCATTCGCTTGATGTATATTGATTTGCCTGTAATGTTTATGTATATGCCTTATAAAAACAGCATCAATGTGAGGCTTTTACTTGGACCTTATTATTCAACCTTAATCAATTCCTCATTGTATTTAAATAACAATCCTTTGCCTGAAGGCAACAAACCCAAAGTAGCAGATTATGATTATGGCATTGCTGCTGCCTATCAGTATCATACGCCTTTTGTAGGTTTTCAAATAAAGAGCAAAATAGGATTGAACAACCTTAATAATGGGGTGTATGCCAACACAAATTCTAACGGAAAAACCTTGAATACTTTTGTACTTGAATTTAACTTAATATTTTAGCTGCATGAATCGTGAGCAGTTAATTAGTGAAATTCGTCAAAAGAAAAGTTTCCTATGTGTTGGTTTAGACACAGATATAAAGAAAATACCCGCCCATTTACTAGACACAGAAGACCCTGTTTTTGAGTTTAACAAAGCCATTATTGACGCTACCAAAGATTATTGCGTAGCCTATAAAATTAACACAGCCTTTTTTGAGGCCAATGGAGCCAAAGGTTGGGAGAGCATGGAGAAAACCCTGCAATACATTCCTAAAAATATTTTCACAATTGCAGATGCCAAAAGAGGCGACATAGGTAATACCAGCCACATGTATGCTCGTGCTTTTTTCGAAACCCTTTCTTTTGACTCGATAACACTTGCACCTTATATGGGCAAAGATTCCATTGAGCCGTTTTTTCAATACCAAGACAAATGGGGAATTGTATTGGCGCTTACATCAAACGAAGGTAGCAAAGACTACGAGCAAGAAAAGATGGGTGATGATTTCTTATACGAACGAGTGTTAATAACCACCTCTGCTTTTACAAATAGCGGCAATGCCATGTTTGTGGTGGGTGCTACCAAAGCTGAAGAATTTTTGCGAATCAGAAAAATTGTACCTGATCATTTTTTATTGGTTCCTGGTGTAGGTGCCCAAGGCGGAAGCTTAGCGGAGGTAGTAAAACATGGTATGAACCCTGATATTGGCTTATTGATTAATGCTTCTAGAAGTATTATTTACGCTTCTTCCAATACAGACTTTGCCGAAAAAGCCAAAGAAGAAGCTAAGAAAATGTCTGATGAAATGGCGAGTTACTTGTAGCTTATTTTGTTAACAACATCAGGAAGCTAGTCGGGATTTGCAATTATAAGTGTTCGAAACCTTAAAGTTTGCTTACCCCAAAGGGGTAAAATATTTATAGCCGTGGGTGAAACCCACGGTAAAATAGCAAAAAGCAAAACAGAACCCTGAAGGGGTTCAACATCAAAAACCATGTTTCGAACACTTATAATTGCAATCCCGACTTATAAACTTTGGATTTGTAATCCAATAGATTATGCTTAAACCAACTTCAAATCCATGCTTTCAATCACATGAAGCAGGGCGTCAAAATCGTTTTGTGTGATATCAAGATGCATCACAAATCTTACTTTATTTTTACCCATACTCACTGCTTTGATATGATGTTGTTGCAATACCGACAAGAAATTTTCAACCAAAAATTCATCTTTAATTTTAAAGATAACAATATTGGTTTCAACAGGTAAGATGCTTTCAACAAAGGCCTTTTTTGATAACGCTTCAGCAATAATTGCTGCACGTTTATTATCAATCTCAAGTCTATCAATATTGTTTTGAAGGGCATACAAGCCTGCAGCCGCTAGAAAACCTGCTTGTCTCATACCTCCACCAAACACTTTACGAATGCGCTTGGCTTTGTAAATATGCTCTTTACTTCCCAATAACAGCGAGCCTACTGGAGCTCCTAAACCCTTAGACAAGCAAATGGAAATGGTATTAAAAATAGTTCCATATATCCTTGGGTCTTGGTTTTTGGCTACCAAGGCATTAAACAACCTAGCGCCATCTAGATGCAAAGCCAAATTATGATCGGTACAAACTTGTTTAATCTTTTTAAGTTCATCCAAATCCCAACAAGCCCCTCCGCCTTTGTTTACTGTATTTTCAACACAAACCAAGCGTGTTCGAGGAAAATGAATATCTTCCTTATTGATGTTTTCTTCTACATCTTTAGCTGTGAATCTTCCATTATTACCAGATATCAATCGTACGGAGCAGCCCGAATTAAAGGCAATTCCACCACCTTCATATAGGTACACATGTGATAAATCGTGACAGATAATTTCCTCCCCTGCTTGTGTATGTATTTTAATTGCAATTTGATTGGTCATGGTGCCACTTGGGCAAAACAAAGCTGCTTCCATACCAAACATATCTGCTGCATATTGCTGCAATTCATTCACGGTTTCATCTTCGGCAAACACATCATCTCCCACTTTAGCCTTCATCATGGCATCAAGCATAGCTGGACTTGGTCGTGTTACGGTATCACTTCTTAAATCAATCATACTTCTAGTTCAATTCGTCTAATAGCTCTTTGGCCTTGTTCTTAAACGGTGCGTTTACATTGATAATTTCATTCAAGAGCTTTTTGCATTCTTTGTTTCGCTCACTCTTGAGGTACGCCAAGGCTAGGTACCATTTGGCGGTATAAATATTATTAAACTCCTTGTAACTATCAACAGCAGTATACAAATGAATTTCAGCTAAATTATCAAAACCTGTTTGGATATAAGAAATCCCCAAATACAAATTATAATTGCCATCATCTGCCTTTTCGGGTTCAAAGCGGTGAAAGGTCTCAATAGCTAGGTTATAGTCTTTGGCGACATAGTATTTCATGGCTATTACCTCAAAATGACTGGTATCATTATCAACCATATTATTTGTCCAATAATTAGAATAGGGTTTATAGTATTTATCAAAGAGAGCAGCATGGTTGCCATTTTTTTGAATATCGTAGAAACGATAGGCCACATAACCCAATCCAGCAATAAAAATTAATAAAAGAATCAAATAGATTGTTTTTCTAATCATGATGCACAAATGTAAAAGTTCTAGGCCTTTTTCAAACTAAAATATTAAACACCATAATTTGATATATCTTTAAATTGATTGTATTACCCTAATCCATATTCTATAAAATCATTTTTAAAGAATATTTCAACATCATGCTTTTGTTTGAGGTGATGTATATATCTTTGCCCAATTTTAAGATGCTGCATTTAAACTGCACATCCTCACATTCACTTATTTACACCTTGGACACATGCCAAAAGACAATAGCATAAAATCGGTACTAATTATTGGAAGCGGACCTATCATTATTGGTCAGGCTTGCGAGTTTGATTATTCAGGAAGTCAAGCTTCGCGCTCACTCAAAGAGGAAGGAATTGAAGTTTCTCTAATAAACTCAAACCCTGCCACCATTATGACCGATAATGTTACTGCCGACCATGTATATCTTTGGCCATTGACTAGTGATTCAATAGAAAAAATCCTTCAAGAAAGACAAATAGATGCTGTATTGCCAACCATGGGTGGTCAAACTGCCTTGAACTTAGCCATTGAATGTGAAGAAATTGGACTTTGGGAAAAATACAATGTGCGCATGATTGGTGTAGATACCAAAGCCATAGACACTGTAGAAAATAGAGAGCTTTTCAGACAAAAAATGATTGAAATAGGCATAGGTGTAGCGCCTAGTCGCACTGCCAACTCATTTTTAGAGGGAAAAGAAATTGCGCAAGAAATAGGATTTCCTTTGGTTATTCGCCCTTCTTACACTCTTGGTGGAACTGGAGGAGGATTTGTTTGGAAAAAAGAAGAATTAGATGCTGCTTTACAAAGAGGTTTAACAGCGTCTCCTACCCATGAAGTATTGGTTGAGAAAGCAGTATTTGGTTGGAAAGAATATGAATTAGAATTACTTCGAGACAAAAACGATAATGTGGCGGTGATATGTGTGATTGAAAACTTTGACCCAATGGGTGTTCATACGGGTGATTCGATTACCGTAGCACCTGCCATGACACTAAGCGATTCGTGCTACCAACGTATGCGTGATATGGCCATCCACATGATGCGTAGCATTGGTAATTTTCATGGTGGATGTAATGTACAGTTTGCTGTTAATCCTGCTGACGAAGATATCATAGCAGTAGAAATCAACCCTCGCGTATCGCGTTCATCAGCATTGGCAAGTAAGGCTACTGGTTATCCAATTGCTAAAATTGCCGCTAAATTAGCTATTGGTTATAGCTTAGATGAGTTAAAAAACCCAGTAACTAAGACTACTTCGGCATACTTTGAACCTGCTATTGATTATGTGATTGTAAAAATACCAAGATTTAATTTTGATAAATTTAAAGGTGCAAATAAAACCCTAGGCCTTCAAATGAAAGCCGTTGGCGAGGTTATGGGCATTGGTAGAACCTTTATTGAAGCCTTACAAAAAGCCACACAAAGTTTAGAAATTAAACGCAATGGTTTAGGAGCGGATGGTTACCAAAACAGAAACCTTGAAGACATTATTGAAAAATTAACCAATCCTAGTTGGGATAGAATTTTTGCGGTAAAAGATGCATTGAGCCTTGGTGTCCCTATTTCATCAATTGAAAAAATAACCAAAATTGATAGATGGTTTTTGACCCAAATTAACGAAATGGTGAGGATTGAAACTGAAGCAAAACGTTTTAGTTTGAAAAATATTCCACACGAATTATTGGTTGAGTTAAAAGAAAAAGGTTATAGCGATGAGCAGATTGCTTTTCTCTTAGGTTCAGATGCAACAGACTCAGATGTGAAAGCACTGCGTGATGCTAATGGTATTAAACGTGTTTTCAAAACGGTTGATACTTGTGCTGCCGAGTTTCCATCACCTACCAATTATTTCTACTCAACCTTTGATGGTGAGAATGAAAGCTTCCCAACCGATAACAAAAAAATAATAGTATTAGGTTCTGGACCAAACCGCATTGGTCAAGGCATAGAGTTTGATTATTGCTGTGTGCATGGATTGTTAGCCGCCAAAGAAAGTGGCTACGAAGCCATCATGATTAATTGCAACCCTGAAACGGTTTCAACAGATTTTGACATGGCAGATAAACTGTATTTTGAACCTGTATTTTGGGAACACTTATTAGAGATTATCGAGCTTGAAAAACCAGAAGGTGTAATTGTTCAATTGGGCGGTCAAACTGCTTTGAAGTTGGCTAAAAAACTACACCAAAAAGGAATTAAAATTATAGGAACCAGTTTCACCGATATGGATATTTCTGAAGACCGTGGGCAGTTTTCGGATTTATTAAAAGAATTAGATATTCCATACCCTAACTATGGTGTTGCTATGGATGCTGATGAAGCCATTGCTGTAGCCCAAAAAGTGGGATACCCTGTGCTGGTGAGACCTAGTTATGTATTAGGTGGTCAAGGCATGAAGATTGTTATTAACGATGAGGAATTGGAAAAAGCTGTTATTGACCTTTTGGGTGATTTACCTGGCAATAGCATACTTATTGACCATTTCTTAGACAGAGCTGAAGAAGCTGAAATAGATTTAATATGTGATGGCGAAGATGTACACATCATAGGTATGATGGAACATATAGAGCCTGCAGGTATTCACAGCGGTGATTCAAGTGCGGTTTTACCTCCTTTTAGTTTAAGTGCAAACGTGCAACAGCAAATGGAGTCTTATGCGATTAACCTAGCACATAAAATGAATATTCGCGGTTTGTTAAACATTCAATTTGCTATCAAAAACGAGAAAGTGTATGTGATTGAAGCAAACCCTAGAGCTAGTCGTACTGTGCCATTTATAGCAAAAGCCTACCAAATACCTTTCATCAATATTGCCACCAAAATAATGATGGGCACACATAAGTTGAAAGACTTTACATTTGAAAGAAAGTTGGTTGGATATGCCATAAAAGAGCCCGTTTTCTCATTCGAAAAATTCCCTGGTGTAAATAAAGAATTAGGCCCTGAAATGAAAAGCACAGGTGAAGCCATACGTTTCATCAAAGACCTTCATGACCCTCTTTTCCGTCAGTATATGAAAGAGAAGAGTATGTTTTTGAGTAGGTAATAGTAAGAGCTGAAGCCCCTCCCTTAGTAATGCTCCAAAGGAGAGGGACTATACATCCTAATAAGCCTTAGTTTCGGAAAGCTATTAATGACCTTCCGAGTTATATAAATCTCCTTCCGTCTTCTATAAGTGAATTTCCCTGTCATGAAACTGACTTTCCGCCTCTTGTAAATGAATTGCCATGTCTAATAAATCTCTTGCCGCTTTCTATAAATGAGCTTCCCTGTCATGAAAATGCTTTTCCCTGTCATATAAGTGTTCTTCGGAGTGTTTTGTGAAAATTTACGACATTTATTAAAGGTAAAAGGCTTTCGATTGAAAGCCTTTTACCATATATATTTTGATGAAAATTATTTGTTTGGAGCTGGTGGGGTTGTTTCTGCTGTTTTTGATTTTGCTTTTAACACATTACCCACTTTGCTATAACTAAACTGCACTTTCATTTCGGGTTGGTCTTTATAGAATTTACTAGCTATTTTACTGATACTTATAACTTGGTCGTATATATCATTAAACTCTGTAACTGAAGTGGCAGTGATTGCCTTGCGAGAACTTTTTAAGGTTTCTTGGCTCACATCTGCGTTTTTCAAAATGTCAGCATAACCCATAATAGCATCTAACAATGCAGGAGAGGTGCCTTTTTTTGTTATTTATGTTTTAAGGTCTTTGCTTAAGTTTGTTTTGTATTGAAATAATAGGTTTATTAAGGCTTTTTGGTCTTTTTTCTGAACATCTTTCAAATAACTTGTAAAGCCTAATTGATTTAATATTTCATCTCTTCTAGGCTTTTCAGATTTAAAGTCTTCGCTAATTTGAATTTTTAGTTCTGCCAATTGGCTTATGGCTTCTTTCTGAATGCCAAGCACTGTCATGGTTGCTTGTCTTAAATCTTTTGCACTATCTACCCCTAGATAGGTTTGAATTGCATTTTCAATCCTATCTTTAATGTTATTAAAAAAAGGATCAGCCCAAGTGCTACGTTTTTTCTGAAGAAAAACCTTGTTGGCAATGGCATTTTCGATGATGGTTGAAGCTGTAATAAGCATTTCCACATCTTTGTTTTTGTAATTTCTTTGTGTGGTTGGCATGTTAATAATGTTGTTTTATTTGATTAATAATAGATTAACAAAACAAATAAACGCAAATATTTTTAATTTAGTTTAAACCACAATTGTTAGAAATAAAAATAATTGAGAATCAAACTATTGATAATTTAAATTGCGTTTTTTTTTTTTGAATGGTTGTTAATCTTGTTTAATTAGCATACCCTTGATACGCTTTAGTTTTTGATATGTGAAAAGGAATAATTAAGCAAAAAATAATAATTAATCGGACATTAGGCAAAAACAAACAATAAACAAAAAAGCTTGCAGGTGCTGTAACACCCACAAGCCTATAAATAAATAAAGTGATAACCTATGCTAATAAAATTACACCCTATTTAGCTACGAAAGTAGCTAAGAAATATAAATAAGCAATACCTAAGGGAATTGCAGATTGCTTATGCTTCGGCAATCATTGGAAGTAGAAGCCTTTAAGTAGCTACCATTCGCTTTGAACTCATTCGAGAAATGGGAAGTTTAAAATTTTAAAATTCAAACAAAATTCTTATGAAAAAAATCTTCACAAAAAATTTTAGAAGTAGAGTTAAATTAACGATACTTTTCCTTTTTCTTTTTAACATACACTATGCTCAATTACTATTGAATGACCCTATAATAATCCCTTTCAAACCAGTTAATCAGGCTGCTGCAACTAATAAAGCAGTTGAAATACCATTATTTGGAGCTGCAGGTATATATACATTTAGTATTCGCACGACAGGTAATAATATTGTTTTTTTTGATGGTACTATGAATGGACAAGCCTTTCAAAGCAGCTTAAATCAGTTCATAAATTGTACACCGTCAAATCCAGCAAATATTCAACTTGGATATTCGTTATTGGTAACCAATAGTGCTAGTAATTGCAACAATTATAAAATCGAATATAAAATAACTGATATGATTGGGCGTACTATATTGGATTGGTCGGGTATAAATTTAAAGATAAATGAGAATGCTACAACACAAACTATAGCAAACCAATCTACCTACAATTTAAATGTTACAAACACACCTGATTTATATCTAAGAGATAATGCCTTAGATAGAGGCGAAGAACCATTTTGGATGAGTTGGTGGAGAACTACTCCTAATCCTACTGCGGCAGACATAACACAAAGCAATGACATATGGAACAGAAATAAGCTTACTACACCAATTAATCGTGCTCATGAAAACCCAATGAATAGTATAGCAACACCACTACAAAATGCTAATTATAATTATGTAACAGTGAGAAACAGAAGTTGTGTTGCCACGCCAGCATCTAATCTTAATTTGTATTGGACCATTGCACGTGTGTGGGAACCTTGGCAAAAAGATTGGGAGTATTTTGGAAGACAAAATGTGGGAATAAATAATTATGTAACATTTCCAATTGGTTCAAATGATCCAAAAGACAGAAAGCCATTAGGTGCTGAACATACAATTGTTGATAAATATGATTTGGGTTCGGCAATTACTCCAATAAGTATTGGTTCATTTACAGCAGGCGAAACAAAAGATGTATACATGCCTTGGATAGTGCCAGACCCTAAATGGTATGTAGGTCAAACACAATGGCCTTTGCAATTTCATATGTATGGTGGTTCGCCAATGCCTGTAATATGCATGCTAGCTAGGCTTAATGAAACTTGGAGACCCAATAGAGGGAATTACTTTGAACCATTGCCCGCTGCAGCAACAAGTATCGTTGATTATGTAAGTCAAAATAATAACATTGTAACTCGAAATACATTTATTGTAAATAGCACAGGTGGTTATATCGTTAATCCAACTGCGGGTCGTTACAGAGGTAGAACTGGCATTATAGCCATAAATAACCCAACCACTAGAAACTATATTAATCTTTCTATAAGAAACAATGATACTAGCGAATCTAGGCCTAATTTTACAAATAATGGTAGAATACTGGTTTATTTAGACCAATTGACTTGGTATAGATGGTTAGCTGGAGGCATGCAAGGCACAAACATTGATATTGAAGACGAGCAAATATTGTCTGTAAATAATGGTGACATAGCAACAATTGACAACATACAATTAAAGGAGGATGAGCAAGGGTATATTGCCTTGCAAAATGAATATAATGAATATACTCCACCAGAAAATGATTACGACTATAGCTATGCTGTGGGTGCTTATGAAGAAAACCCTTTACAACAGGTAGGCTCTCCATCTCATTTTTATGCAAGTGTGCTGAGTGTTCCTAGATTAAGTGGCGAAAACATAAATAATCAAAAAAGTACAGTAGATGACATAGCAAATACAGATAAGATTAAAGTATTTCCAAATCCAGCTAAAGACTATATCTTTGTAAATACAAGTAGCAATAACAATATTGAAATAACATTATATAATATTGAAGGGAAAGCTATAAAAGTGTTTACAGATTTGAATTATATCTCTAAAACAACTGATATCAAGTTAGACATAGCTGAAATAAATGCAGGCGTTTACCTTTTGAAAGTTAAAACAGAAGAAAGTATACACACCTCAAAAATTATTATTGAATAAAAAAAATAAAGAATCAATTGCCCAATTAATATTTTGGGCAATTGATTCTTACAAAAATGAAAGGCAAATTATTTAGAAATATTTTTTTACTCATTGCAATTGCTAATAGTTGTGGATTATTTGCTCAAAATAACCTCGTGCCTAATCCAAGCTTTGAAAATTATTTTAGATGTCCTCAATGGGAATATGGTGGCTCAAACAACACAGATGGAAAAGGATTAGCTTTTTTTATTTACAATTGGTCATTAGATTATTCTGGATATATTCCCAACCAAACCTATTCGAACGAATATAACAATTCATGTTCAAAGCCTGATGATTGTTGTTCTGTTCCAAAAAACTTTTGGGGAAATATGCCGGCAGCTACAGGCAATGCATATGCTAGATATACTGTTATAGTTGACCCATTTCGTTTTAAGACCTATTATAGACCATTTTGGGGTAGTTATCTAACCAAACCAATGAAAATAGGCACTAAATACAAAGTTTCTTTTAAAATCGCACCCACTGATAGTAATTACTTTGCTATTAATAAATTTGGTATTAATTTCTATAAGGGAAGAAATGTGATAAGGGGTTACAGCGATATTTTTGGTCCGCACTACCAAGACTTGTCCAATAAAGCACATGTATATACTGATACCATTATAAAAGAAAAAAAATGGTATAACATAACATCCATTTTTAAAGCCGACCATGATTATGATTATTTGCAATTCGGAAATTATTTTGAAGATAGCCTTCTTCAAAAATTTACTCCCAATTTACCAAACCAATATAAGCCTCAGTTTTTGAATTTTTTCATAGATGATATAGATGTCATTGAATTACAAAAAAAAATATGGGCAGATAAAACCAACATTTGCTTGAATGATTCTATTCAGTTAATCGCCCTAAATTTAGATACCATCCATTGGTGGAGTTCTGATAGGAATGGTAATAATTCTTTTTCAAAGGAAGACACTTTATTTATTAAACCAAAGTCAAATCAAACTATTTACTTATTTGAAGAATCTTTTGGTTTAATTGATTCATTAGAAATAAAAGTCTTTGATACCAATTTAAAAATTCTACGAACAGACACTAGTTTTTGTTATGAAAACCATATAGATATTAGCCCGAATATAGATGCATTAAGATATCTTTGGTCAACAAATGAAACCACTAAATCAATAAGTGTATTTCGAGGCGGAAATTACAAAATAAATGCTTATTTGAATAATTGTATGATATCAGATAGTATACAAGTAAAAATATGCGATAGTAGACTTTTTGTACCAAATGCCTTTACACCTAATGGTGATGAAATTAATGGGGTATTTTTACCTAAAGGCGTTCAAATATATAATTATAACCTTACCATATACAACAAATGGGGTCAGCAGGTTTTTCAATCAAATGATTTAAGACAAGGCTGGGACGGAGGAGATTATGCGTCTGATGTTTATTTCTATATAATTAATTACTCAGATATTGACAATATTAAAACATATAAATTATCTGGTAATGTTAGTTTATTGAGATAATTCAATGCCAATTTTTTTAATATTTCAAATTGTTCCTAAAAGTTATAAATTTTTATTAATATAGTTTTAAGAGAGCCTCTAGACTATTGCTATTAGCGTATTATTATGATAACTCTTAATTAAACGTCTTTACAATATCTTACTTAACTAGGTAGCTCACACTTTCAGTTAATATTAATTTAAACCAAGCTGTGTATAGGTCCGGGTTATGATGAATATCGTTAAGTAACCAAGCCATATCCACCCATTTGTAATTGTGAACTTCATCCTTGTTTGGAAGGACCTCGCCTTGGTAAAAACCTTTTAAAACATAATCCAATTCATGCTCGGTGAGACCATTACTAAAAGAAGCTTTATATATAAATTTATGCATGGTTTTCAACTCGCAATCAAAACCCATTTCCTCCATCAATCTGCGATGAGCTGCATCACTTATGGTTTCATGCTCGCGTGGGTGACTGCAACAAGTGTTGGTCCAAAGTCCACCTGAATGATACTTTTCATGGGCCCTTTGTTGAAGCAACAATTCATTTTTATCATTAAAAACAAAAACAGAAAAAGCACGATGTAAAAGGGCTTTAACATGAGCTTCTTCTTTCTCCATCAAACCAATTTGGTTATCCTTTTCATCAACTAATATGACATATTCTTTTTTGCTCATGTTGTTCAAATCAAACTAATAGTCCATTATATTATGGCTTCTCAGTTGTTTTTAAATAATTACTAATTCTGGATTTTAAATCTTGGTCTTTAATATTGTTGATGGACAATAATAGGATTTTTTTATCTGAAGCTATTGTATTGTTGTAATGTAAAAAAGAAGGAGAGTTTTTTTGAATCATGTACCTCAAAAAAATCAATTCAATGTTGTTTGGTTCATTTTGTATGGCTGTTTCCATTTGCCCTTTGCCCACATTAAATACATGCAGTTTTTTCCAAGGGTTAAAATAATATTTAGCCGTTATCATTTGGGTGGCCGCTTTGTAGCCCATTAAAATGTTTCTTTCAATATCATTGCTTACTGGCTGTTGTAGCAATAATTCTGCTGCTTGTTCATTCTTAATGGCTCTATCAAACAAGCGCCTTAAATCCTCGATGGGTGAGGCAACCAAATTACTGCTCATAAATACAAACAGATATAATAAGCGCAAATTCATTAAAGCAAATTAAAGCTGTGACGCAAATAAGAACCAAAAAATAAGGCATATTTCTTTTTATCTGATATCCTGATTCGTTCTTCAAACAATGCCTTTGGCGGCATGTCAATAATTTTATTCAATAATTGCGAATAATATATATAGGCTACATATACTCCAAAACGGGCATTTTTTGGAAGCTTCTTGATACCTTCATAGCCCAAATCAAAATCTTTTAATATATCAGCTTCAATTTCTTTTTTGGTTTTGCGATCAAAGCTAGCTCCATTCCTCAATTGAGGGAAATATATACGGCCTAATGCATCTGAATCTGCTTTGAAATCGCGCAGGAAATTGATTTTTTGCAATGCCGACCCTAATTTCATGGCATAGTGTTTCAAGTTATTGTATTCATCTTCATCACCTTCTACAAAAACCTTTAAACACATCAATCCAACAACCTCTGCAGAACCAAGAATGTATTCTTCATAGCCATTTTGGTCGTATGTGTGCATGTCCAAATCCATCTCCATGCTTTTAAAAAAAGTTTCAATGGCCCAAGGGTCAATATGGTATTCATTTACCACTTGAGCAAAGTTATTTAAAATTGGGTTAAGGCTGATTCCTTTTTCAATGGCTTTGAAAGTTTCTTGTTTAAACTCTTCTAGCAAAGTGCGTTTGTCATATCCATGAAAAGAATCAACTATTTCGTCAGCAAACCTTACAAATCCATATACTGCATAAATCGGATTATGGAATTTATTTGCCAAAAAACGAATACCTAATGAGAAAGACGTACTATAGGTCTTAGTCACTAGTTTGCTGCTTTTTCTAGATATGTCATCGAAAAGTTGTTTCATTGATAGCAATTCTACCAAGATATTAATGAAAAAAGAAGCTTTTTGTTTTAAATGGTTAAAATATTTCTTTTTTAATTAGATTAGCTACCACATTACCACTAATAATACTAGGAGGTACCCCAGGACCAGGAACGGTTAATTGTCCGGCATAGTAAAGATTTGTAAGCTTTTTGGATTTTATTTTTGGTTTCAAAATGGCGGTTTGTGTTAAAGTATTAGCCAAACCATAGGCATTTCCTTTGAATGAATAGTAATCACTTTTAAAATCGGCAATCGAATAACTACGCTTAAATACAATATTCTTAGAAATATTTTGTCCCGTATGTTTTTCTATTCTTTGAATCATGGTTTGCAAATAACGATCGCGAGTTTCTTCTGTATCTTCAGTCAGTTCAGTAGAAATAGGAACTAACAGAAATAGGTTTTCACTCCCGGTAGGTGCTTGACTGCTATCAGTTTTAGTTGTGACGCAAGCATAAAACAAAGGATCGGATGGCCATTTGATATTCGTATAAATTTCATCAGCATGTTTTTCAAAATCAGCATCAAAAAACAAATTGTGATGTTCTAAGCCTTTGATTTTTTTGTTCAATCCTAAATAATACAAGACACAACTTGGTGCTAATTTTCTATTATTCCAATAGCTCTCAGAATACTGCCTGTTCTCTATGTCCAAAAGATTTTGCTCTATATGATGATAATCTCCAGCACCCACAATAGCATCAGCCATATCTTCTTTCCCATTAACAGTTACACTTTTGGCAATCGAACCTGACACATTGATTTTACTTACATCTGCATCACAAATAATCTTAACACCATTCTCTAAGGCAATGGATTCAAAAGCCTCAATAATTTTGTGCATGCCACCTATTGGATACCAGGTACCTAGACTCATATCTGCATAATTCATCAAGCTATAAAGAGCAGGTGTGTTCTTGGCTAAGGCACCTAAAAAAAGGATAGGGAATTCCATGAGCTCAATTAAAAAGGGATGTGAAACATATTGACGAATATGCTTTTTCATGCTGGTCAATACATCCATTTTCAACAAGCCATTTAGCAAACGCATATCTGCAAACTCTAAAAGACTCAAACTAGGCTTGTAAACCAAATCATTGATTCCCACTTCATATTTATAAGCTGCTTCTTTCAAAAATTGTTGCAATTTGGCTGCACTACCCTTTTCAAAACTTTCAAACAAGGCCTCTAACTCAAACATATTTGAAGGCACATTAATGCCTTCGTTATTTTTCCATACTACTTTATAAGATGGATCTAAGCGTTTTAGCTCATAAAAATCAGAAGTGGTCTTGCCAAAATCATTATAAAATTTCTCAAAAACATCGGGCATCCAATACCAACTCGGACCCATATCAAATGTAAATCCAGCAGCTTCGAACTTGCGCGCACGGCCTCCTATTTGACTATTTTTTTCAAAAACAGTCACATCATACCCATCTTTGGCAAGATAGGATGCAGCGCTTAGTCCCGCTATACCAGCACCAATAACAATGATTTTCTTTTTGCTCACAATTTGTTTAACAAGGTAATTTGTTGTTTGTTTTACTAATAAACTCAAGCCACAATGATATAGAATTATAGGTAAGTGCTCGCAATTTTTTGCGACCTGCCCCGTTAATCATACATTTGTGAAATATAATACTTCCGAATAGAAATGAATAAAATCCATTATGTAATTATAAGTTTGATAGCTATCGCGTTTTTGGGTTCTTGTAAAAGTAAAAAAAACCTATCAAGTTCTGGAAGTAATACTACTGTAATTACTGGCAAAGCATCACATGAGGAAGCTGAAAATACTCTTAAACTTATCCAACAAAATCGTAATGATTACAACTATGTGAAAGCGGATGCAACAGCGGCATACAATGATGGAAAAAACGCTTACGATTTGGATGTAGAGCTTGTTTGTGAAAAAGACAAATACATTTGGATGAAAGTAACAGCCTTATTTGGCATTGAAGCGGCTAGAGTAATGATAACTCCAGAAAAAATTCAATTATTGGATAGGCTCAACCGAAAACACATTACAGCCAATTTCAACTACTTAAAAAACTTTACAGATATACCCCTAAGTTTTGTTCAATTGCAAAACATGATTTCAGGCAATGCGCTATTTGAAGCTGATCCTAGGCAATCAACCATTGAAAATGCTGGTGCCGAAAAACTTTTGATTTATCTTTTCAATCAAAATATACAAACCAATATTTATAATACAACTAACTACAAAAACAGAAAGAGCGTTGTGGCTGATACCATTAAAAAACAAAGCCTAGAGATAGATTACAGCGATTTTACAGCAAATGGTACAAATACGGTACCTGCTAACATTTCTATTAACATTAAGGGCGAAAAAAATGTTGCCTGCCAGTTTAAACTAAGCAATTTTGCATTTGATAAAAAAGGAGAAGTACAATTTAGTGTTCCAAAGAGTTACCAAGAAATTCAGTATTAAATATATTTGGCTATTAGCTTTTAGTTTTTGGTTGCTAGCTCCGCCTGTCTATGCCCAAAAATACAGCAAGAAGAAACAAGAATTAGAGCAAAAAAGAAAAGAGTTACAGCAAAAAATTGAAGAAACAAAAAGGGTTTTAGAAGAAACAAAAAAGAAACAAAACACCAGCCTTCAAACCTTAAATACCATTACTGCTCAAATCAAAACCCGTGAGAAAGTAATTAACAACATCGGGCAACAAATATTTGAATTAGCCCTCGAAATTGATGAGAGTAGAAAACAAATAGAAGTGCTAAAAGCAGATGTTGTTAACCTCAAAAAAGATTATGCTGATAATATTCTATTGGCTCACAAAAGTCACTCGTCAATTGACAAAATCATTTTCATCTTTAATTCTAAAGGCTTTAACCAAGCAGTTAAAAGAATCAAATACCTACAACAATTTAATGATTATCGCAGGCAACAAGCACAACTTATTCTTAATACCCAAAAGTCAATCATTGAAACTATAAACGAAATGATTGCACTAAAGAGGCAAAAGATGGCTTTGGCAGGCATTAAAGAAGATGAGAAAAAAGAATTGGAAGTTGACAAAAAAGAAGAAAGTCAGGTATTAACACAACTCTCGGCAAAAGAAACAGAGCTTAGAAAAGAAATTAGCAATAACGAAAAAGCAGCCAAAAAATTAACGCAAGCACTTGCTCAATTAATTGCAAAAGAAATTGAAGAAGCGCGAGCTCGCGAAGAGGCTAGGCGCAGAGCAGAAGAAGAGCGTTTGGCAAAGCTGAATGCTAAGAAAAATGGAATAAGCGTTAAAAAAGACACCAAAAAAACAGAATCTAACACCTTTGTTCAATCACCAGAATCACTTAAACTAAGCAACGATTTTGTAAGCAACAAAGGACGTTTGCCTTGGCCTGTTGACAATGGCTACATATGCGAGGGTTTTGGCGTGCATTCACATGCCACGCTCAAGGGCGTAAAAACAAATAACAATGGAGTCAATATCTCTGTGAGAAAAGGTTCAAATGCTCGTACCATTTTTGCAGGAACTGTAAAAGCTATTTTCTCTGTTCCAGGCATGGAAAAGGTCGTGCTGATTAATCATGGTGAATACTATTCGGTGTATGCAAACTTGCAAAATGTAAGTGTAAAGATTGGCGAAAAAGTTAGCACCAAGCAAAATATCGGTGAAGTTTATACCAATGAACCAGATGACAAAACCGAAATACACATAGAGATTTATAAACAAAAACAGATGCAAAACCCTGAACTATGGCTTAGGGACTAAATGCAACCTTTCCATGTAAAATAACATCTTCAACAAAATATTTAATTCAATAAATGAAAAAAATCGTACAATCAGCTTTTTTAATTGCCTTAATTTCAATTACATCAATTACTATTAGTATTTCAAATCCAACTGGTGCTCCAGCAAAAGCTTCTGGAGGACCTGCCGAAAGTGGAGCAACATGTTCTCAGGGCGGCTGTCACAGTGGAACAGCAACCGCACGAGCCAGCGTTATCTCTAGCGATATTCCTTCAACTGGATATGTAGCAGGAACAACTTATAATATTACTGTAAGTATTACAGGTTCTGGAGCAAAAGGATTTCAAGTATCAGCCCAAAAACCAGATAAATCCTATGCAGGTACATTTACTGCAGGCACAAGCAACCACCTTTATGCGACCAACTATGTAACTCATAGTACACAAAAAACTACTACCCCTGCCACATGGACCTTTAAATGGAAAGCTCCAGCCAAAGGAGCTGGTGCAGTTGATTTCTACGGGGCATTCGCGGTAACTAAATTTGCTACCTATACCGATAGATACACGGTCCAAGAAAGCAATTCAACTGGAGTAACTGAATCAATAGCCAATTATAATTTGAATGTATATCCAAATCCATTACAAGAAAACATCAACTTGAACTTTAATTTGCAAGAAAATGCAGCTGTTTCAGCACAATTATTAAGCCTAGATGGTAAATCTGCCTTTGATTTATTTAACTCAAATTTAGCTTCGGGTAACCATAACTTGAACCTATCAAAACCTGATGGTTTAAAAGCAGGTATTTATTTTTTACAACTTAACTTAGACAATAAGCAAGTAGTGAAAAAAGTATTTGTGGATTAATAATATTATTATTTGTGAAGTGCCATGTTGTAATTTGCCATTGCAACATGGCATTTTTATTTTGGATAAATCAGACATCATACCAAAACTAATAGAAGGAGATAGGCGGGCTTTAGCCCGCGTCATTTCATGGGTTGAAAACGAAAGTCAAGGCTATGATGAATTGCTTCAGCAACTACATTTTAATAAGAACATCCCCATAATTGGTATTACTGGCCCTCCTGGTGCAGGCAAAAGCACGCTCATAAATGCCTATACCAAATATCTAATAGAGCAAAATAAAAAAGTGGCCATCATTGCGGTTGACCCAAGTTCTCCTTTTAACAAGGGTGCACTAATGGGAGACCGCTTGCGCATGAGCGAGCATTTTTTGCACCCTAACGTTTTTATTAGAAGCATGGCCACGCGGGGAAGTTTAGGTGGCCTTGCACCCAAAATATTTGAAGTGGCTGATGTCATACGTGCTTCAAATTTTGATTGCATCATTATTGAAACTGTGGGCGTTGGGCAAAGTGAGGTAGAGATAGCAGCCCTTGCAGATACTACCGTTTTGGTATTAGTGCCTGAAGCGGGTGATGATATACAAACCATTAAAAGTGGTGTTATGGAAGTGGCTGATGTGTACGTGTTGAATAAGGCCGATAGAGATGGTGCCAACACCTTTTTTAAAAACCTAACCCTGCTAGCACAAAACAACATGAGCGAATATTGGGAAGCACCCGTAGTGAAAACCATAGCCTCTAAATACGAGGGGATGAAAGAGTTGGATGAAGCCATTAACAAACATTTCAAATCACAACACAATACCCAAAGACGCCTACACCTATTGGCTGAAAAGGCATTGTTATTCATCAAAAACCTTCGTAGTAAAGATGTTCATATAGAACAAATTGCACAAGAATTAGAAGAAGTTTACCAAAACGAAAACTTTAATATCTATCGTTTTGTTAAGAAATATATTTAAAAACCATTCATGAAAATAGCCATTCTTTCGGGCTCTGCCCGCACCAATAACAATACATTGCGAGTAGCCAAAGCACTTTCAAATGCACTAGAATCCCATGATGTAAGCATAGTTGATTTTACGAATTATGATATCCCTTTGATGGTTCAAGGAACTTTGAACAAAGAAACCTTAACTGCCTTCCAAAGTCATTTGATACAAACTTTAGATGAGGCACAAGTTGTGATTACCCTTTCACCAGAGTACAACTGGAGCATCACCCCAGAATTATTGAACATGTACCATGCATTAGGAGTTAAGGATTTTGCCCATTTATTTCATAACAAAGTATTTGCCTTTGTGGGAGTTTCTGCCGGCCGTGGAGGAAAAGCCCCATGCCTTCAAATGATGCAAATTTGCAACAAGGTAGTAAGTTTTACGGGAGGTTTATCAGTAGTTTCATCTAAGATATTCGAATCACAAGAAACCAAAAATGTATTGGACGAGAATGGCAACTCTACTGGAAATGCCATGTACGACAAAGGTTTGCAAGACTTTGTTAATTATACAATAGCCGTAGCAAATAGGTGGTTTAACTAACAACTCAACTTCAATAGTTTGAGTTAAAAGGCAAAAACTGAACAAAAATCATCATTGCACTTTTCGGTATTCTGTTAATTTTGTCATCTTTATATACCAAAACAAAATGACATACAGAATAGAACACGACACCATGGGCGAAGTTAAAGTGCCCGCTGAAAAATATTGGGGAGCACAAACTGAACGCAGTCGCCAAAACTTTAAGATTGGTCCTGAGGCTAGCATGCCTAAAGAAATCATCTATGCTTTTGCCTATTTGAAAAAAGCTGCAGCACATGCCAATACTGAATTGGGTGTTTTGCCTAAAGAAAAATGTGAATTAATCAGCAAGGTATGTGATGAAATATTAACTGGTATGCATGATGGCGAATTTCCATTGGTTATTTGGCAAACTGGTAGCGGAACACAAAGCAATATGAATAGCAATGAAGTAATTGCTAACCGTGCACATGTAATCAATGGTGGTAATTTGATGGATGATAAAAAAGTACTTCATCCAAATGATGATGTAAACAAATCGCAATCGTCAAACGACACCTACCCCACTGCCATGCACATTGCAGCCTACAAACAAACCGTTGAAATAACCATTCCAGGTATGGAATTGTTGCGTGATACTTTGGACAAAAAAGCTAAAGACTTCATGCAAATAGTAAAAACAGGTCGTACACATTTTATGGATGCTACTCCTCTTACTTTGGGTCAAGAATTTTCGGGCTATGTGCAACAAATCAACAACTCAATCAGAGCCATTAAAAATGCCCTTGAAATGGTATTGGAATTGGCTTTAGGTGGCACTGCCGTTGGAACAGGATTGAATGCACCTAAAGGATATGATGTATTGGTAGCTAAAAAAATTGCTGAGTTTACTGGTTATCCTTTTGTAACTGCTCCAAACAAGTTTGAAGCACTAGCAGCGCATGATGCCATGGTAGAATTAAGTGGTGCTTTAAAACGTAGTGCGGTAGCATTGATGAAAATTGCTAATGATATCAGAATGTTATCAAGCGGGCCTCGCAGTGGAATTGGAGAAATCGTTATTCCAGACAACGAACCCGGTTCGAGCATTATGCCTGGCAAAGTGAACCCAACCCAACCAGAAGCCATGACTATGGTTTGTGCGCAAGTAATGGGCAACGATGTGGCAGTAAGTGTTGGTGGTATGAGCGGACATTTTGAATTAAATGTTTTCAAACCTATGATGGCTTATAACGTATTGCAAAGTGCTAGATTATTAGGCGATGCTTGTGTGAGCTTTAACGATAAATGTGCAGTGGGTATTGAACCTAATACAGACATCATCAAACGTCATTTAGAGAATAGCTTAATGCTTGTAACTGCATTAAACCCTCATATTGGTTACGAAAACGCAGCTAAAATTGCTAAGAAAGCACACAAAGAAAACAAAACCTTGCGCGAAGCAGCAGTAGAATTAGGCTTGCTAACTAGCGAACAATTTACTGAATGGGTAAGACCAGAAAACATGGTTGGAAACCTTTAGTATTTATTGGATGTCGGAAACTTCTTTCCGACATAAGAACTGAGTATTTATAACTTAAAAGAGGCTACCAATAGGTGGCCTCTTTTGTTTAATAATAATCAATCTATCTACTGCCTAAATCAAAAAAATCCTTACATTTGCTCATGAAAGGTCGGTGTAATATTTGAAAAAAATTAATACTAATTTTATTACAGCTGAACCGCTTTGTCAAAACCAGGCTTTTTTACCTTCGTGGGATTTTGGGTACTTGTACTCGGGACATTAGAAGGTTGCGACTCCTGTGGAGGCTAAATCCTATTCATTTACGGATTTTTATCAAAAGCCGACCTTTCTTTTTTGAATCAATTTGCCTATGGTTGGTGTTATAGTGCAGCGTCACCAACCATATATTCTTGCTCACCCACTATCCTTGCTCTCGCAAGTGTTAAGCGAAGCGTCACTTGTGAGCCTAAATAATCAAAGTTTTTAACTTTGTAAAAAACATGACCACTTTGAGTAGTCTAGTGTGAAAGACATGAGCGATGTTTACTACGAATTAATAAAAAAAAGAGTTTGTAACTCATTCTAAATAACCCGTGTTGAAGACACTTCATTTCATTGTAAATCTCTAGAGCGCTTTGCTAACTAAGAATAGTGGGAATTGCGTTTTGAAATGAAGATAGGCAGAAACAGCCAGAGGCTTATCAACAGACTCACTAGCGGGACGCTAGCGATTGCGAAGATTACTAATACATCAAAGAAATAAAATAATTACATATCATTGTATAAAAAACATGAGCAACTGGACCGAAGCAAACAATGCCTTGCAAAAAACCTTTACCTTTAAAAGCTTTGGCGATGCCATGGCTTGGATGATAAAGGCCTCATACATCATTGAAAAAATGGACCATCACCCCGAGTGGACCAACATTTACAACAAGGTGCATGTGCGCCTAACTACCCACGATGCAGGCAATACCGTGAGCGATAAAGACCGCCTATTGGCAGCCACCCTAGATGAAGTGGTATAAAACGCTCAAAAAAACAGTACTTTCGCAGCCTAAATTTTAAACTATGCTACGTTCAATGACGGGTTTTGGTATTGCAGAAACCGAAACCAACAAAATAAATATTAAGGTGGAAGTGAAGTCGCTCAATGGAAAATTTTTTGAGTTAAACCTTCGTATGCCCCGTCAATGGCAGCATAAAGAATCGGAACTGCGCAGAGAATTGAGTAAATGGGTAGAACGTGGTTCGGTCACGGTTAACATCAACCTAAGCTACAAACAAGCAGAAGATGTGGTATCACCCATTAATGCGGATGTTGTGACTTACTATATCAATCAATTAAAACCCATTTCAGAAAATGCAGGCATTGAACTAAGTCAGTTGTTAAACAATGTGTTTGATATGCCTGGTGTGCTTACCAATAAAGACAACGAAAGCAACGATGAAGATTGGAAACTCATCCTTCAAACAGTGAAAGATGCCTTTGACAATTTTGAATCTTTCAGAAAAACGGAAGGCAATATGCTATTGGGTGAGTTAGAAAAGCTATGTCAATCGATATTGGCCAAGCTCACTGAAATTGAGCCATACGAAGAGCTACGCATACAAAACATAAAGGAAAAAATTAACAAGGAATTATCAAACCTAAACAGCGATTTGGTAGACAAGAATCGCTTTGAGCAAGAGTTGATTTACTACATAGAAAAACTTGATATCAGCGAAGAAAAAGTAAGGTTGAAACAACATGGTGATTATTTCTTAAAAACCGTAAAAGAACTTTCAAGCGGAAAAAAACTTTCGTTTATTGCGCAAGAAATAGGTCGCGAAATAAATACCATTGGCTCTAAAGCCAACGAGGTTAACATCCAACGCAGGGTGATTGAAATGAAAGACGACCTAGAGAAAATTAAAGAACAAATAAACAACGTGTTGTAAGGAAAAGCATGAGAAACAAAGCTGTCATATTTTGTGCCCCATCAGGCAGTGGAAAAACTACCATCGTAAAACATTTATTATCGGTAAATGATAATTTGATGTTTTCGGTTTCGGCTTGCACACGCAAACAAAGACCCAATGAAGTGTATGGCAAAGATTACTATTTTATCAATGTTGGTACCTTCAAACAAAAAATAGAAGCCCACGAATTTATTGAATACGAAGAGGTGTATGGTGGTAATTACTATGGCACCCTAAAATCAGAAATGGAAAGGATTTGGGCCTTGAACAAAACCGTTATTTTTGATGTGGATGTGGAAGGTGGCTTAAACCTAAAGAACTATTTTGGCGATCAAGCTATGGCTGTGTTTGTGAAACCACCCAATATAGAAGAGCTTGCCCGCAGATTGAGAGAACGCTCAACAGAAACCGAAGAAATGCTTCGCATAAGGGTTGGAAAAGCGGTACTTGAATTGGACTATGAAGCCCGATTTGATGTGGTATTAGTGAACGATGTGCTTAGCAATGCGCTTAACAAGGCAGAGCAATTGGTTTCTGATTTTTTAAAATAATTAAATCCTCTAAAAGTATTTAAGATGCGTATCGGTTTGTTTTTCGGCTCGTTTAATCCTATTCACTCAGGGCATTTGCTTATAGCCAACTACATGGTTGACTTTACCGATATGGATAAAATATGGTTTGTTATCTCTCCACAAAATCCATTTAAGGTGAATGATGATTTGCTTGATGAAAAGCAAAGACTGAATCTATTAAAACTAGCCATTGAAGATGATAAGAGGTTTGAAGCTTGCGACATCGAATTCTCTCTCAACAGGCCTTCATACACCATTCACACATTGAATTATTTAAGCAATTTATATCCTGAACATACATTTGTACCCATTATTGGTGGAGATAATTTGCAGAGTTTTCATAAGTGGAAAGACTATGAAAAGATTCTGGACAAACATGAATTGTATGTTTACAGAAGGGCAGGGTTTCATGAAAACCCTTTGTTAGCCAATCACTCAAAAATAAAATTGTTTGATGTGCCACTTCTCAATATTTCATCAACTTATATCCGTGAAATATTGCATGCAAGCAAAAGCATTCATTACCTAGTGCCAGAGAAAGCACGATTGGAAATTTTGCGTTTGGGCTTGTATCAATAGTATCTGATTTATATTCAAGAGCAAAAATCCGCAACCAATAATTGTTTTTGCGCCACTAAAATAAAATGACAAATTAGGGATTTGTCTTTTTTTTGATACAATTAACTTGATGTTGAATACAACATACTTCCACACGTATTTAAATAGTAATTAGTTTCGTATGGATGATTCTAATCAATAAATACGAACCAGAGATAAGTATAGATGATGCCTTTGTAAACATTGTGCATCAGTACAATGAGTTGAAAAAAATCTATGAATTTATTGATTTGCCAGAGCAATTCAGAGATTTAGAAAAGAACAACAGCGCTATACTTCGCAACTACTATTCAAATGCAATTGACCACAATTTACTTGATATTAAAAGTGTCAAATACATTATCAATAAAAATGTGAAGCCAAATAGCCTTAGCGAAAGGGCTATTTACCAATACATGAAAGCAGAGGAGTATTTGAATGAAGTATCAAATGAACCTTTATCACTTTCTATGGTTTATCATCTTCATAAAATATTAATCACTGATTTATACAATACCCATTCTGAAGTAAGTTTATTCAACAAACAAGTCCCTCGACAAGTCGAAAAACTTAACACTGAAGCGGAATTACAACTAGAATCTCTTTTTGAATTTTTAAATAACGATACCGAATTTCACCCGATTGTTCAATCTTGGATGCTTAATTTTAGAATCCTTGGCATGGAATTATTTGCTGAAGGCAAAAGCCGCGTAGCTTGTTTATTGCAAAATTTTTGGCTGAAGAAAAACGACATGGATTTGCATGGTTTGATAACTGTTGAGCACGAAGTTTACTTAAACAAAATTGAGTACCGTTCATACTTTATCGAACACAGACCTTCGCCTGACGAAAAAATTGATGGCGAAGATAAATACGACCTTAACCACCAATTAGCTTTTGGTTTAAAAATGCACAGCGCTCAACTGAATAGGGTTGAGACTTTATTGCAATCATACTTCCGCAAACAAGTAGACTACGAGAAATTAAATCCAAGGCAAAAAAACATAATGAACTATGTTTTTAAGCGTGGATACAAGTTGAAGGATATTGATGAAAGTATTATCAACAAACGTCAAAAACTCATCATGTATATCATTCAACATCGTGGTTTCATTTCAACCAAAGACCTTGTTAGTGAATTTGGATGTAATAGAAAAACCATTCAAAGAGATTTTACATTGCTTTTAGAATTGGGATTAGTAAAAATTATCGGTGCAGGTAGCGCTTTAAGATATGCTTTAAACCTTCGCGAACACCAATCATCAGAACTTGACCAATACAATGCTGCATTCATCAAAGATTCGGAAGAGCAAATGATGAAAATGGCAATGGATTCGGAAAACGAAAGTAACTAATGTTATACAAAGCTAGTTTGGATAGCTTGGCTAAAGGTATGAGTATAGCTATACTCATAATGTTTCTTGGCATAGGGGCTTCAATCATTTACAATTTAGATCCAACTAACCCCAACGAAATCCCTTTGTGGGCAGCGTTCTTGATTGAATCAATTTTCATAGGAATTCTTCTATTCTGTTATTTATATGCACCACAAGCCTATATTGTTAAAAGTGATAAACTCTCAATCATAAGGCCCATTGGCAATATTGACCTAGCTTTAAATAATTTCTCGAGTATAAGATTAGTTGACAAATCAGAAATACGAACTCTCGTTAGAACCTTTGGTGTAGGAGGTTTATTTGGCTATTTTGGTTACTATTATTCGTCATCAATAGGCAAATTGATCTTATATACCACCCAAAGAAAAAATCTTGTACTCATTGAGCAAAAAGTGGGAAGAAAAGTTCTAATATCACCTGATGATACAAGCATAGTTGAAAGCTTGCTAACTAAACTCAAAAATAGCTAAGCCGTTTTTATCTGTTAAATATCAGTTGGATAAATTTGCGTCAGGGGTTTGTTTTTAGCCAATAAAACATATTTTTGCAACACTTTTTAAATACCTACAAAACACATAATTATGTCAAAATCAGGAGTTATAGCTCAGGTAATTGGTCCAGTAATCGATGTTCGTTTCGCAGACAACAGCGAAAAACTGCCAAAAATTTATGATGCTTTATACATCAGCCGCGCTGATGGTTCACGAATTGTACTTGAGTGCCAACAGCATTTAGGAGAAAACATGATCCGTACCATTGCTATGGAAGGAACAGAAGGATTAGTAAGAGGTATGGAGGTTCATCCATTAGGTACACCAATTGCAATGCCTGTTGGAGACCAAATTCGTGGAAGACTTTTTAATGTAGTGGGTGATGCCATCGATGGTATGACTGCTATGCAAAATACAGAAGGAACTCGCTCTATTCACCGCGAAGCTCCTCGTTTTGAAGATTTATCAACTACCGCAGAACCATTATATACTGGTATTAAAGTAATCGACTTAATTGAGCCATACTCAAAAGGTGGTAAAATTGGTTTGTTTGGTGGTGCAGGTGTAGGTAAAACGGTATTGATTCAAGAGTTAATCAATAACATCGCAAAAGCATATGATGGATTTTCAGTGTTTGCTGGTGTTGGTGAGCGTACTCGTGAAGGTAACGATTTGTTGCGTGAGATGATTGAGTCAGGTATCGTTAAATATGGTGACGAATTCATGCATGGCATGGAAAAAGGTGATTGGCCTTTAGATAAAGTAGATTATGAGAAATTAAAAGAATCAAAAGCGACCTTTGTTTTCGGACAAATGAACGAACCTCCTGGGGCTCGTGCTCGTGTGGCTTTATCTGGTTTAACTGTTGCTGAATATTTCCGTGATGGTGATGAAAAATCAGGTGGACGTGATATCCTATTCTTCGTAGATAATATCTTCCGTTTTACTCAAGCAGGTTCTGAAGTATCAGCTCTTTTAGGTCGTATGCCTTCAGCGGTAGGTTACCAACCAACTTTGGCTTCTGAGATGGGTGCTATGCAAGAGCGTATCACTTCAACCAAACGCGGTTCAATTACTTCGGTTCAAGCGGTATATGTTCCTGCGGATGACTTAACGGATCCAGCTCCAGCTACTACTTTTGCCCACTTAGATGCAACTACAGTATTAAGTCGTAAAATTGCTGAGTTAGGTATTTATCCTGCGGTAGATCCTTTGGATTCAACTTCACGTATCTTAACAGCTGCTATCCTTGGTGATGCTCATTATAACTGTGCTCAACGTGTTAAATTAATTTTACAACGTTATAAAGAATTACAAGATATCATTGCCATCCTTGGTATGGACGAGTTAAGTGATGACGATAAATTGGTTGTAAGTCGTGCTAGACGTGTACAACGTTTCTTATCTCAACCTTTCCACGTTGCTGAACAATTCACTGGCTTAAAAGGTGAATTAGTAAGCATCGAAGAAACCATCAAAGGTTTCAACGCTATCATGGACGGAGAGTATGACCATTTACCTGAAGCTGCTTTCAACTTAGTTGGAACAATTGAGCAAGCAGTTGCTAAAGGTGAAAAAATGTTAGCTGAAGCACAATAATTAACTTGGTTGTCAGTTGTTGGTTGTCAGTTGTCAGACAGCTTACAAAAACCATTAACTGCCAACTTTCAACTATTAACTTAAAATGCAATTAGATATAATAACAGCAGATAAAACTTTATTCTCAGGAGAGGCAGATGCCGTAACACTTCCTGGTAGTAAAGGACAGTTTCAGGTTTTAAACAACCATGCGGCTTTGATTTCAAGCCTTGAAAAAGGAACAGTGAAAATAAAAACCAAAGAAGGAGAGCAAAAATTCGAAATCTCTGGTGGTGTTGCTGAGGTTTTAAAAAACAAAGTTGTTGTACTTGCTTAATTAATAACAAAGTATTGTGAAAGCCATTCCTATTCGGGATGGCTTTTTTTATTGCCTAATTTTCCATCTAAAAAATGAAAAGTCCTTTTGTGTAAGATTTTATAAAATAAAGTCGCCACATCCTACATTTACCGACAGATGCAGAAATACAAACTATATTGGGTTTGCCAAATTGGAGGTTGGACGTTTTTTATGCTCATCGAAATGATAAGCTATGGAAACGTATTTGGATTTAACAAACTACTTACCCTTAATGTAGTGGTGAACTTTTTCATTGGATTGGGTTTAACGCATCTTTATCGACTTTTCCTTATACACACAAATTGGCTTACATTGCCATCTGCAAAACTCATCCCAAGGGCCACGATAAGCATTATTATCATCAGTGTTTTGATGGCATTGCTAAATATTTTTCTTGATAGATTTACAGTTCCATTGCTAAGGCAATTACCTATTGATGGTGTGTTGGTGTTTAACTATTTATTTAACTGGAGCAGGTATATATTGATGTGGGCTTTGATTTACCATTTGTTTCAATATTGGGAACGAAGCCTACAAGCAGAAAAAGATCGACTTCAATTGCAAGCAACGTTGAAGGAAAATCAATACCACAACCTCAGAACCCAATTAAACCCACACTTTTTATTCAATTCATTAAACAGCATAAGAACCCTCATTGACCTAAACCCTGATCTATCCAAAGAGGCAATCACACGTCTATCTGGTCTATTAAGAAGTTCGTTACAAATGAATAACAAGAAAACAGTTCCTCTTAAGAATGAAATAAGTACCCTTGAAGATTATTTAGCCATTGAAAAAATAAGGTTTGACGATAGACTAAACATAGCCTACAGTATTGACCAATCAACATTGTCAATGGAAGTGCCGCCAATGATGCTACAAACCTTAGTAGAAAACTCAGTAAAACATGGCATTTCAAATTTAAAAAATGGAGGATTTGTAAATATTAAAACCTTCCAAAAAGAGTCCATGCTTTGTATTGAAATAAGCAATTCTGGTCAATATAATCCTAGAGAAAACCACGATGGACTAGGCCTTGAAAACACCAAAGAACGTTTGCTATTGCTTTACGAAGGCAAAGCAAACTTTGAAATAAGTAACCTTAATGAAGAAGTAGTATTAACCAAAATCTGTATACCAAACCATGATTAAAACGATAATAATTGACGATGAAAGATTAGCCAGAGAAGGGCTTAAAGGTCTTCTAAAAGAATTTAGCGAAATAGAAATTATTGGTGAAGCAGCTAATGTGGATGAGGCCTTGGAACTAATTGATAAACTAAAGCCACAGTTACTCTTTTTAGACATTCAAATGCCCGAAAAGACTGGATTTGACTTGCTTGAAGAATTGATAGAAACACCCATTGTTATTTTCACCACAGCATACAATGAGTTTGCCACAAAAGCATTTGATGTGAACGCCCTTGATTATTTAATGAAGCCCATACAGTCGCAAAGGCTGAGGGATGCTATCACAAGAGCAAAAAAGCAAATTAATGATTTAGAACAAAACAAAGACAGAGGTAAATTAGGTGCCGAAGACCAAGTATTTATAAGGGATGGCGAGAAATGTTGGTTTGTGAAACTAAGCGATGTGAGAATGATTGAATCTGCTGGAAATTACGCCAAAGTACATTTTGATAAATACCAACCTCTTATTCATAGAACGCTGAACGCCTTAGATGAAAGGCTTAGTCAACAAGTATTCTTTAGAGCCAATAGACAACAAATAATCAATCTAAGCTATATTGAAAAGATTGAACCCTTCTTTAATTCTGGGTTTCTTATCTACATGAAGGACGGATTGAAGGTAGAAGTAAGTAGAAGACAGGCTGTTAAGTTCAAAGAAATGATGAGTTTGTAAACATATCTATAGCTTAACGATTCAAAAGTCATAATCAAAAAACAATAAAAATCCATTTGTTATTTAACCGCCACTCGAATAAATTTTAACGCCACTCGAATAAAAATATTGCCTATTTGTGTAGTATAAGTACTACTTTTTATCGAAAAAATAGACGATTTTAGCCCAATATTTGCTGATAATTTTCATAAACTCAAAAATAATGTTGCTGTAATTCAATAAAATAAATAAAAAACCTTCAATTTTACATAAAACAACCACTCACATTGTTTTTACTTCCATTTACATCGTATATTTGACTAAGCAAATCAATAAAGAAAATGTGATTTAAAAAGGAGGTCAAAATGGAAGCTCAAAAACACACAATCGGTTATTACATACAATTAAAAAAAGAAGAATCTTTAAAAGGCTACTTTTTTTATAAAATCTTAAGAGCTAAAAATGGCATGGTTGACTTCGCACAATTTTTATACTTAGTATTGGTTCTAGTACTTTTATTGTCTGCCTTACTAGAACTTAAAACCATGTATAACGTAGATATTTTCCCAGGTGTAGATACTCCATTCGATAACTATCAACGTATGGCAACAGACGCAGTTTCTAACAATTTATTATAAAAAATACTATGGCTACAGAAATTTTCATCACAATCTTCAAAACAGTGTTTTGTTTTGTAATGCTTTCAGCAGTTTATTTAGCCATAATGGTTAGAATGAATACAATTAAATTGAAAGTCAAAAACCAAATGTCAAAAGATCACTATCAATACAAATTTGCTTTGATAGTGCATATTACTGAAAACTTTAATTGGGACAACATACTCCAATCACTGCAAAACCAAAACTACCAAAATTTTAAAGTAATGTTTATAGTTGCTAAGGGCGTAAAAATACCTTCAACCATTAATTTGAAGAAATGTAGAATACTTGAAAGATGTTTATTAGAAAGCAAACTAGAAATAATGGACTATATAGTAAATGTAGTAAAACCAGATGTGGATGCAATAGCATACATAAAAGGCAATTGCACGCTTAATAGAGACTTCATTACCAACGTCAATGATTTGTTTAACCAAGGTTACGATGTAGCGCAAGCTAATATCATAAAATCCAACGAATCAATGCTTGGGATGAACAAAAGTACAGTTAGAAATTTAGTTGAAAGAAGCAATCGCTTAAGCGCAGGACTTTCAAGTACCATTTGCAATCATGGATTTTTTATCAAATTGCAGACATTAAAGTTACTAGACCTAAAACCAAGTAATTTTGATGACGACAAAAAACTTCAATCGAGTTTGGTTCTTTTTAATAACCCAATTGGATTTGCTGAAAATGCTACCTTAACAGATTATAATAAGGAATCAAAAAGCAAGAAATTGGCCTTCCATTTAAAACAATCCTTTATGTTTGTTTACTATTACTATTTAGGAGCTAAAATCTTAATTGATGGAATAAATACTCAAAACTTTGATAAAATTAATTTTGGTGCCAATTATATGAGGCCTCCAATAATAGTAATGACTCTTCTAAGTATTTTTATAATATACTTAACATTAGTAATTGAAAATTCGTTCTCATTCTTCACATTTACTTGTATCATAACAATGGCAAGTATGTTAATGCTAACCTTTAGCAAAAGAGCTAAGCAAACAATTAAAGAATATTCAAGAATTCAAACAGTATAGAATTGGTAAAGTTGGTGCAAAAGGCTCTGCAATGAAGATTGTGGGGCCTTTTCATTAAACAACAATATCACAAGGTATTTGACAGGTATTGAAAATTTCAATCAACATTTGCCTTGTTAATGGTTTGGAATAAAAACCATATAATAAACCATTATCCTTAGCTCTGTTTTGGTCTCTAGGATCCAAGGAAGTGGTCAACATAACAATAGGCATTGTCAGGTTTAAAGGAGCATATTTCTCAAGAAACTCCCAACCACTATAATGTGGCATATTGATATCTAGCAGCATCAAATCAAAGGTTTCACGTCTGCCGGCTAAAAAGTTTATTGCTTCAGACGGATCCAAAAAGCTCATAACTTCCAATTCAACACCCATTTTCTTTAGTAAGCGCTCATTGGCCATGTTATTGATACTATCGTCATCTATTTGTAACAATTTAAGTTTCATATCACTTGTCAATTAAAAATTATTATTAAGCTTTGAATTCAAATTTCTTATGATACCATCAAGCTCTTGCACTGAATCATGCACATAATTCAAAACGCCTTGATCTTCAGCTTCTAAATCAGCATATTCGTTTAGCAAACTTGTCAGCGATATTAAGTTTGCAATGGGCTTGCGAATAACGTGCGACAAAGTAAAACTATACTCTTCAAAACGTTTATTTTGCTCAATAAGCAATTGTTCATTACGCTTCCTTAAGGATATGTCTGAAGTCAGCGCTACAAGACCCTTAATGCTGCCATTTTCATTCTTTATAGAAAATAAATTTACTTCAAAAACAGATACAGATTTTTTATTTGGAAATGGATTGTCTGGCAAATCAAAATCTATTGTAATCTCATAATTAACAACCTCACCTGTATCATAAGCCTTTTTATAGTAGTCATACTGGCCACTTGATAAACTGAAAGAATCAGTCAAAATATTATAATTATTAATATAATTCTGAGGCTTTGAAATAACCAAATTCTTCATTTGTTTGTCATTCATCCTAATCAAAAAACCTTCACTGTTAAATAGTTCAAAGCCAATAGGCATTTCATTTAAAACAACATCTAAGAACTTTTGATTATCAATTCTTTGTTTCTCGAAGAGCTTCTTCTTTGTAATATTCTTACTTAATAATGTAACACCATACACTTTATTCGTATTATCATACATAGGATTCACGTTTATTTCGAACGTAAAAACATCATTACTGATAGTCTTCGTTACTTCTAAAGTAAAAATCTCACCTTTGAGCCCCCTATCATAAACATGTTTCCAAAATAATTTGTCTTCATTGTCCTCAGTATAATCAAGAATATTTTGATTAAATAATATGGTTTTGTTGTACAATATGAATAGATAATTCTCAAACTTAGAGTTTCCTTTAATATACCTATAATTTTTGTCGACACTCCAAATATTAGCATTCGTGTTTTCAATTAATAATCGAAGTTCAGACTTTGCCTTACATAGCTCATGGTAATTAGTAGACAATTGAAAATGAGTTTTCTGTAAGTGAATTATCGCTGTATAAAAAAGACTGGTAAAACCAATTGAAGGTATAAGAACCATCAAGGCTATTTCAAAATCGGTGCCTTTATTTACTTCGCTAGTAAAAGCAGAAAGAATAATTATTGAAACATATAGATACTGAAGCCAATTAGGCCTGATTAAGAAAATGGAATAAAAAACCAAAGAAACTGAAAATCCAACAAAGGATATGGATAGTGGACTATAAGAATTATACAAAAGCATTAAAGCAAGTGATAAAACTATGCCATATGGAAAAAAATTAATTGAAAAATACTTTGAAGAATGAAAGGTGGTAAAATGCAGAACTATAACAGAAAGGGCCTGCATGCAATACAAAAGTGAGAACGAGGATTGTATACCGATATATAAAAAAACCAATACCTCAACAAGAATCAATGATCGTAAAACAGATACAAAAAATGCTGTATTTACAAAATCATGAATATTTTGAGATTTGTCCATCGGGACAAATATATAGCAATTAAAATAGTTTTTACACCATTTTAAATAATTTTAGGTCATTGCCCTATTAATAAGGTAAACATTAGTTCATTTGACCTTCTTTCAACTTCTCTGAATTCTCAGCTATTTGAAGTTTATCTATAAATTCTTGGATATCTCCAGCTATCACATCAGGCAAATTGTATTTAGTTAAACCAATACGATGATCAGTTACCCTAGCTTGAGGGTAATTATAGGTTCTAATCTTAGCAGACCTATCGCCAGTAGACACCATGGTTTTACGCTTATTTGCAATGCCATCATTATGTTTTTGCAATTCGATTTCATATAGCTTGGTACGCAACATTTGCATAGCACGGTTACGATTACCTAATTGATTTCTTTCTACCTGACAAACAACTACAATGCCCGTTGGCTTATGCGTTAGCATTACCTTACTCTCCACCTTATTTACATTCTGTCCACCGGCACCACCGCTTCGGGCAGTTTGCATTTCAATATCTGCAGGATTAATTTCTACATCTACCTCTTCAGCCTCTGGCAAAACCACAACTGAGGCAGCAGAAGTATGAACCCTACCTTGAGCTTCAGTATCAGGTACACGCTGCACACGATGCACACCGCTTTCGTATTTCAAAACACCATACACGCCATCACCAGAAACCTCCATCACTATCTCTTTAAATCCACCTACCGTACCTTCAGTAAAATCAATAACCTCTGTCTTCCAACCACGCTTGTCACAATATCTTTCATACATACGGAAAAGCTCACCAGCAAACAAACTTGCCTCGTCTCCACCAGTACCACCTCTAATCTCAACCACAGCATTCTTATCATCTTCAGGGTCTTTTGGAATTAGTAAAATTCTTACTTCTTCTTCCATAGGAGCCACTAGTGGATCCAATTCATCCAATTCCATTTTAGCCATATCGCGTAAATCGGCATCCTTTTCGTTTTTAAGGATTTCCTTAGCATTCTCTATATTTCCTATAAGATTTTTGTATTCAAAATATTTATTGACCAAGGGCTGTAAACTCTTGTATTCACGATTCATTTGGGTATAACGCTTCATATCAGCCAATATATCGGGCTGTGAAAGCATGTCTTCTACTTGTTTTGATCGTTGGTATATAGCCTCTAATTTATCTAACATTGCTCTGTTTTTTGAGGCGCAAAGATAGAATTTATTATGAATAAGGGGTAGGCTTGATTCTTACTTTTTTAACCAAGGTTTTAATTCATCGCAATCTTTAAATGAATCGCTAACATAAACATAAAACTTGTTGCGGTTTTTCTCCATCCATTTTTGCATGGTATCGTTTTGTTTTTTTACCAAAGCCATTGCTTGTAATTTTTGGTAATCGTCTCTTGGGTTGCAGCGGTGAGGGCGGGTTTCAGACTTTAAATATAAAATACGCCACACTTTCTTTGGCTCAGGCACACTGATGGTAATCATCTCAGGCTCGGTATAATCTCCTGGCTTGAGGGTTGAAACTTTAAGGTAAATATCTTTGTCCAATTCATCTACAGGGATTTTAGTTCCACCACCATTGACGTCTGTTATCAAACCACCATTGTTTTTTGTAGGTGCATCATCAGAGAATTTTTTAGCCGCGTTTTCAAAAGAGATGGAATCCAATTTGATTAAATACAAAATGCTATCCGCTTTGTTTTTTGCCAATTCAACATCATTCTTATATATTTTTGGCATGATAAGAATATGTCGGGCATTCATGTCATCTCCTTTGCGATTGATGCCCTGTATGATGTGATATCCATATTTGGTTTCGACTACACGCGAAATACTATCAGGCATTAATTTGAAAGCAGCAGCCTCAAACTCGGGCACCATCATACCCCTCGAGAAATAGCCCAACTCCCCTCCTTGTTTTGCCGAAACCTTATCATCACTATAAATAAGGGCCAAAGTCTTGAAGTTTTCACCATTCATCACACGTTGCCTAAGCTCAAGAATTTTCTCTTTAGCTGCATCTTTAGAAGCTTTTGACACCTTGGGCTCGATAATAATCTGGGAAACTTCTAATTCGGCACTGTATAAGGGCAAACTGTCCCTCGACATTTGGCTGTAGTAATTCTTGATATCTGTAGGAGTAACCTTAACATCTTTGATGATTTTGCGTTGCATCTCACCAATCAACTGGGTATTGCGGATTTTTTCACGGTTCTGGGATTTTATTTCCGCAATGGTTTTCCCATAAAAATCTTCTAAGCCTTTTTCACCACCAAATTGTTTAGCAAAATATCTGATTCTCTCCTCCAATTCAGCATCAACACGGTCTTCATTAATTTCAACACTATCCACTTGTGCCTTCACTAACATCAAGTTGTCGGTTAACTTTCTTGTAAGGATATCGCATTTGATGGTATCGCCCACAGGACCATACTCGCGCTTTAATTGCTGGTATTCAAACTCCACTTCACTATGCAAAACAATTTTATCAGCCACTACAGCCACTATCTCGTCAATTACCTGACCTGATTTAGGCTGAGCAAAACTTTTTGAACCCAAAATCATGAGTGCAAAAAACAGTATTGTGTTAAATAATTTGTTTATGCTTGGCGTGTTTATCATTTTTAAAGTGGCTGTAAATATAGGCAGCACAATGAGATTTAATAAAAAAATCCGTCAAAGCAATTAAGAGACTATAATTTAAGCCTAATGCTATGACGGATTTTGTAATTAGTTAGTGTATAAACTGCGAATGGTTTCTTCGTTTACTTGAACAGGGTATTTAGCTCTTAACTCTTTAATCCATTCTTTTTCTAAGTAGTTTTGATAGTCAGAGGTAGCAATTCCTTTAGCTTCTTTCAAAGTTTTGCTTTCAGCAGAAAGGTTGCCTATTACCCAATAGAATTTGTCGTTCTCGCCTTCTTTAGGAATATCCGCTAAACCTTTTTTATCCCAAAGTTTCTCAGCAGTTGCATCTGTTTTTTCAGATTTGGTATCTCTGAAGCTAACTGTTCCCGCTACTTTTTTGTTAAGCTTAGCTTGAATTTCATCTGTTGATTTTCCTTTTTGTAACATTTTAATAGCATCTGCTTTAGCGCTAACATTTAAGCAAGTGAAAGTTTGGTAATGAACACGCTCTTTCCACATGTATTTGCCTTTGTTGCTTTCATAAAACTTCTCCAAACCGGAAGTATCAGACACCGCTTTGCTCCACACTTTTTTGTCGGTTAAATCGAATAACAAAATACCATCATGGTATTCTTTGTAAACATTGTTAAAGTCTTCGTATTTGTTTTCTAACATGCTTTCCTCATAAGCCATGCACTTATCGTCTGACCATGACTTAAACATATTTTGAACGATTACCTGCGTTGAACCTTTTTCAATTGGTGTTTGATTGGCTTTCACATAAGCAGCAAAATCTTTTTGCGTAAAGGTTTTATCACCAATGGTTAAAACAGGTTTAGTGCCCATTTTATTCTCATCATAAGTCCAATTTCCTTTAATAAATGATGAATCTAAGCCGTTGGCAAATTCTTTTACATTAACTAAAATTTCTTTGTAGTTGTTTTCTCTTTTAATCCTGTTAACTACAGCCACTTTGGAACTTTGCGAGCGACTATCTTTGGTGATTTTTGATTTAATAACATCTTGCATTTCCTTAAAATCAGCAAGAGGTCTGCGTTCTACCAATTTCACAATGTGATATCCATAGTCAGTTTTAAATGGCTTTGAGATTTCGTTTTCTTTTAAAGCAAAACTTACATCTTTAAAGTTTTCAGGGTAACCACTTAGGCTTGCCATCCAATTCATTACACCTTTGTTTGGTTTACTTCCTTCATCTTGTGAGTATTTTTCAACCATGGCCTCAAAGGTTTCGCCTGACATAAGTTTTTGGTGGA
>JBBALJ010000018.1:1642-2949 GCA_040403075.1 Bacteroidia bacterium | reverse complement strand
GAGTATTTTTCAACCATGGCCTCAAAGGTTTCGCCTGACATAAGTTTTTGGTGGATAGAGTCTGCTTTGGATTTAGCATCGTTCCATTCTGTTTCTGACGGTTGAGGACTAACTCTTACCATGATATGAGCCACTTTAACATCTCCTCTGGCAGCACGTCTATCGTTTACTTTCAAGATATGGTATCCAAATTGGGTACGAAAAGGAGATGAAACATCACCCTTTGCAGTTTTGTAAGCTTGGGTTTCGAATGGATAAACCATATTGAAAGCACCAAACCAACCAAGTGAGCCATAGTTTTTCTTAGCAGATGGATCTTCAGAATATTTTGAAGCTAAGCTATCGAAGTTTTCACCTTTGGCATACCGTCTTTTTAAATCAGCCAATTTGTTGAAAGCCGCCAAAGTATCAGCAGGAGAGGCATTTTCGTTACACATGATCAAGATATGGCTCGCATTTACTTCTTGCTTCATTCTTTCATACGCTTCGTTGATTAAGTCGTCCGTAACTTTCTTGTCAGTTAAATATGGGGTTGATAATTGTTTGCGGTAACCTGCCAACTCAGATACAAATGTAGGGTTGGTGTCCAATTGAAGGGCTAAAGCTTCTTTAACCTTTAATTTAAAATTGATGTACAAATCTAAATACTCGCGAACTTCCTTTTCGGTTGGGGTTGCTTTGTCTTTTCTGTTTTTGTTCAACAAACGCTCAAATTCATTTTTAAGTACCGATTCGTTAGCAAAACTAAATACCAAAGGATTGGGCTTTACTGTTGCAACTAAGGCTGCTGGCTTAGCCTTAGCCGCGTTTAGTTTAGCTTTTTGAGCAAAAGCATTGCTCGCCATGATTACATTGAATGCTGCAATTACAAATACTATTTTTTTCATTTTGCGGATTAGTATGTTTTTTAAAGGATTGCAAAAATATGAAAATAGCAATGTGAAGCAAATTAGCCATACTTAATTTAAATTATATTTGCGGCCTTAATATTTACAATTCATGCTTGAAGATAAAAATACTACCTCCATTGAATCGGTTGGCGAATTTGGTTTAATTGATTTGATTACAGCAGGTTTAACACCCTCACAAGCCTCAACCATAAAAGGAATTGGAGATGATGCGGCCGTAATTAAAACTGAAAATGGTAAATGTATGCTAGTGAGCACTGATTTGCTTTTGGAAGGAGTGCACTTCGATTTAAGTTATATGCCGCTTAAACACTTGGGATTTAAAGCCATAACTGCTAATGTGAGCGACATATATGCCATGAACGGAAAACCCACTCATGCCACTGTTTCATTGGGAAT
>JBBALJ010000018.1:0-1542 GCA_040403075.1 Bacteroidia bacterium | reverse complement strand
GATGTAGGAATAGTGGTTTATGAAGAAAAAATTCCAATTGATACCACCACATACAATATGGCTCGCGAAATGGAATTAGACCCAACTATGTGTGCATTGAATGGTGGCGAGGATTACGAATTGTTATTTACCATTTCCCAAGCAGATTATGATAAAGTGAAAAACAATGTAGATATCAGCATTATTGGGCATTGTGTAAACAAATCAGAAGGAATAAGCCTAATAACAAAGTCAAACAATAAACATGAATTAAAAGCCCAGGGTTGGAAAGCTTTTTAAGAAAAAGCCAACGAATACAGCAATAACATTCATAAAACAGAAAGGCTGCCCTATTTTAGGGCAGCCTATTTTTATGCTCTCACCTTCCCCAAAACCCTCTATTGTCATTTTTTGAATTTTGATAAAAAATACCAAGAACTTGGTATAGGATTTAAAAAAATAATCACCCAACATTGTATGTCTTATTTTTTATTCACCTAAAGAGGTGAGACAAACTAAAACATAAACAACTGATTATATAACAACAAACCAATGAGTTTAAAATTAACACGATGCCGTTTTCACCTAAACAGGTGAAAAACTCACCTAAATAGGTGAGCGCATTTTCACCTATTTAGGTGAGTGATAATACCAATAAAACAAACAACATTTGCATAAACATCCCCAATAGTAGTGATTTTTAAAATTCACTACTATTGGGGATATGATAGAAACTTTTTTTAATTAACATTTGAAAACTAAATAAAATTATAACAATTATTATGAAAAAGCTATTATTTCAATTACTACTATTTAACATGGTTTCGTGGCAATGTAAAACAAGCGGTCAGGATATCACATGTGATGGTAATAATACTCTGCATTTATCAAGCAATGCTAAAAGCTATTTCTATTTTAAACAGGGTTCGTGGTGGGTTTATTATAATGAAGCAATAAACCGATACGATAGCCTTTATGTTACAAGCAGCCGCAACGATATTCGACAGCCAGGTGACGATGACAATAAAAATAAATGCTATGAATTAGTTAGGTTAAGTGTAGGAAATGATACCAATAGACTAAGATTAAATACTGATATGGATGTAAGCAGTGACAGAACAGCTATTGTTGAAAGACATCGCTATGATAACGGACAGCTTAGTGACTTTGAATTATTATTTGTATCTGACAGCATAGTTTTATTAAACGATGTCAGACCCTACAATATTAAATTAATTGACAGCACTATAACACAACAAGCTGTATATAAAAACCTGATTGAGATAAAATCTGACAAAATAATGTTTGATGATTTTAATTATAGGCTTTATGGGAAAAATGTAGGCTTGATAAAATTCATAGATAAAAAAAGCAACAAATGGGAGTTAATTAAATACCACATAAACCAATAAAACCATGAAAACAAAATTGCAATTAGTATTACTGCTGCTTACTTTAATAAAAGGATTAGCCGCAAAAACAAGCACAGTTTGCCACGATGGCAAACAATTAGCCCGCACCCGCATACTTTCGCGCGAGGAAATGAGCATAACAGGTAGTTTT
>JBBALJ010000017.1:0-44684 GCA_040403075.1 Bacteroidia bacterium | reverse complement strand
TACGCACAACTTCTTTTTAACATTTTATTGTTGATTTTCAACCGCACAACGGGTACCTATTATAATTTAATATATCAAAACTCTTGAGTCAATAATGCTGCTAGTTTTTTGTTAAAATCATTTGTTCTATTTCCCAATGGTGCAAAGAAAATGGCATCAAATTTTTCTACTGCAATAACGGCTTCTTTGGTTACTTTTTTCCCAGTTTCAGTTAAGGCAATCGTTTTGGCTCTTGTATCTGTTGGATGTTCTTGACGTTTAATATAACCCTTGTTTTCCAAAGTTCGTAAAACTTTTGAAGTGCTCATAGGGTCAATCTTGGTATGTTCTGATAACTTTATTTGAGTCACATCAACTTTGTGCAAGCTTAACCAATAGGTGCTTGCAAGCAACACATGTTGCGAGTGTGTTAAACTAAACGATTCTAAAGCTTTTTTAATTTCTCGCTGCCAAAGATTTGTAACTTGCCAAAGCAAAAAGCCAGGGCTATCATCAGCGATTTCGAAACCAAATACTTTATCATCATTCGTTGCCATAATTATAACTTACTTGCAAATATAATTTGTTGTTGCGTTTCTTTTGGCAATGAATCAACAATACCTTGTGCAACTAGTTTTATCCAAACAAAGCTAAGCAAACCTTCCACTTTCATGGTAGTAGTTATTTTAAGTCCTTCGCTTGTTTCTTCAAAAGTATGTTCGCCATACATTTTTGCCAAAGGAAACTTTGTATAATCTACAAATTTTTTATTTTCAATGGTCTCGATTAATTCAATTTTTACTTTAGGGCCAGCCTTAGGTTTTAAAATAAAATGATTTCCTTTTTCAAACCTACCGTCCATCTTGGCATATTCTATTTCTGTATCCCAGGTATGCCAATTGTTTACATCTGAAAACAGTTTCCAAATTTGTTCTTTTGTTACTTCTTTAGTTAGGGTTGAATGAGTTCTAATCCACATAGTTTTATATATTTATAGGCGCAAATATAATAAGTGTACATATAATAACATTTAATTACAATAATAATTCTTGTATTTGCTTGGATATTATATGTTCTAATTTTTATTAAGAGGTAAATTGATTTCTTGTAGGTTATGATTTGTGTGTAAATATGTTTCTATTAGTTGTAAGACAATTGTGTACATTTGAAATTCGATTTGATGAAGAAAAACATTAACATAAAGCCTGAAAAATATCTTTTGGTGGTTTTACTTGCGTGTCTATTTTCGTTTGTATCTAAAATAAATTATGCCCAACAAATTGACTCTTTAAAGTATGAGATTGAATTAGGTAAAAGAGGAAATATTATTTTCAATAGAAAAATTAGTTTTCAGAATATGGGTGTTTACAGTTCACCATTTGCACGCGTTTTTTTTAAAGAAGGTAAATTTGATGATTATAAATCCATTGGATTTTTGGGTTGGAAAATTAAACCATTGATTAAAGATAATACGCTTGCGTTAATCGAATTTAAAAAATATAGGAAAAATAAATTGGCAAGTTATGCCACGCTGGCCTCCGCGCCTATGATTGCCATTTTATGGTTGGCTTCTGCTAGCTATTACAATAGACGAACTGTAATGACAAGAAGGCGAGGTCCATTGAATTTAGTCCCCGATGGAGCTTTTTACCTCTTCCCATTTTCAATATTCGGCTTATCCGTTAGTTCAATTTTATTAAACCAACAAGCTGATCGACATTTGTTAATGTCTACTGAAATTTCAAATCGAAAAATTAAAACATTAAGACCCAAATATTAGTCTAAATAGCTTATATCCAGTGCTTTTTAACTATTGTATTCTTGCTTTTAAAAACTACTAATTTAGCCTACATTCGCACTCGTATTAAAAAATGGAACACATAAGAAATTTTTGCATTATTGCACATATTGATCACGGTAAATCAACACTAGCGGACAGACTTTTAGAATATACCCAAACTATTAACAAACGAGACATGCAAGCGCAGCTCCTTGACGATATGGATTTGGAAAGAGAACGTGGTATTACAATTAAAAGTCACGCCATTCAGATGAATTATGAATTGGACGGTCAGAAGTATATTTTAAATTTGATTGATACCCCTGGTCACGTTGATTTTAGTTATGAAGTTTCTCGTTCTATTGCTGCATGTGATGGAGCACTTCTAATTGTTGACAGTAGTCAAGGTATAGAGGCGCAAACTATATCAAACTTATACCTAGCAATTGATCAAGGATTAGAAATTATTCCTGTATTAAATAAAATAGATCTTCCTAGCTCGATGCCTGAAGAGGTGAGCGACCAAATTATAGATTTGATAGGTTGCGACTATGAAGACATCATGCGTGCGAGTGGGAAAACAGGAGCAGGCGTTCATGAAATTTTAGCAGCTATTGTAAAACGAGTTCCGGCTCCTAAAGGAAATCCTGATGCGCCATTAAAGGCACTTATCTTCGATTCAATGTATGATTCTTTTAGAGGAATTATTGCTTACTATAGGATCATTGATGGTAAAATTACGAAGAATGACAAGATAAAATTCATGGCAACAGGCAATGATTATTTTGCAGATGAGGTGGGTGTTTTAAAACTTAATAAAGAACAAAAACAATCTATACATGCAGGTGATGTAGGTTATGTAATTACAGGTATAAAAGATGCCAAGGAAGTAAAAGTAGGGGATACCATTACATTACTTGAAAATCCAACGGCCGAGCGTATTGACGGTTTTGAGGATGTGAAACCCATGGTATTTGCGGGTATTTACCCAGTTGATACCGAAGACTTTGAAGAGCTTCGTGAGTCAATGGGTAAACTTCAATTGAATGATGCTTCATTAACATTTGAACCTGAAAGTTCTGCAGCATTGGGATTTGGCTTTAGATGTGGTTTCTTAGGAATGCTTCACATGGAAATTATTCAAGAGCGATTGGAACGTGAGTTTGGAATGACTGTTATTACCACTGTGCCAAATGTAAGTTATCATGCATACATGACCAATAATGAGATGGTGATTGTAAATAATCCAAGCGACTTACCAGATGTGAGCAGAATAGATAGATTGGAAGAACCATTTATTTCGGCTCAAATTATCACTCGAACTGAATACATTGGAGCTATTATGAGTTTATGTTTGAATAAAAGGGGCATTTTAATAAACCAAAATTATTTAACAACGGATAGAATAGAGTTGATGTTTGAGTTACCATTGGCAGAGGTTGTTTTTGATTTCTTTGATAAATTGAAAACTGTTTCAAGAGGTTATGCGTCATTTGATTATCATCCAATAGAATACCGTGAATCGTATTTAGTAAAACTTGATATTTTATTAAACAAGGACATAGTGGATGCATTGTCGGCCATTATTCACCGTGATAGAGCTTATGATTGGGGCAAGAAGATTTGTGAAAAATTGAAAGACCTTATCCCAAGACATCAATTTGAAATTCCAATTCAGGCTTCTGTTGGAACCAAAGTAATTGCTCGTGAAACCATTCGTGCCCTAAGAAAGGATGTAACTGCAAAGTGTTATGGTGGTGATATTAGTCGTAAACGTAAATTGTTAGAGAAACAAAAAGAAGGAAAGAAACGTATGCGTCAGGTTGGAAGTGTTGAAATTCCACAATCAGCTTTTATGGCTGTTCTTAAACTTGATTAATAAAATTCCTTACCTGCTGTTCAATTTTATATTATAAAAAAATGAAATCGATTTACTCACCAGAAACACTCAAAGAAATTTTATTAAGAATAGATAAACTGACTCCTGAATCAAAAGCTCTGTGGGGTAAAATGAATTCAGCGCAAATGTTAGCCCATTGTGTTGAACCTTTAAAGATTGCTACAGGCAAGATAAATGAACCGAGAATGCTAATTGGCATTTTGTTAGCTCCTTTTCTTAAAAAGGGATATTATAATGACAAACCGTGGCCAAAGAATTCTCCAACAGCGCCTAAATTTGTGATGACTGATGTTAAGGATTTTGAAAAAGAAAAGGCTAATTTGAAAGCCATTATAACCGAATTTTCTGAAGGTGGCGAAGATAAATGTACAAGACATCCAAACCCATTTTATGGGAAACTTAGCCCTGAGCAACATGGATTAGGTCAATATAAACACCTTGATCATCACTTACAACAATTTGGTGTTTAAATAAATCGAAAATTCATATAGCCATGAAACTAATAAACGGAAACGAAGTATCTCAAATAATCAGGTTACAGATTAAAGATCAAGTTTCGAAAATTAAATCAGAAGGCAAAAAAGTACCACACTTGGCTGCCATACTAGTAGGTGAGGATGGTGCGAGTAAAACTTATGTGGCTGCAAAAGCAAAGGACTGTGAAGAAGTTGGTTTTGATAGCACTGTTCTTAGGTTTGATGCCAGCATAACGGAAGTTGAACTTTTATCAGAGATTGAAAAAATCAATAATAACCCTGAAATAGATGGATTGATTGTTCAATTGCCATTACCAAAGCACATCAACGAGAAAAAAATTACTGAATCAATTAGCTACAAAAAAGATGTTGATGGTTTTCATCCTTACAATGTAGGGTTAATGTTTAAGGGTCTTACAACCTTTTTGCCAGCTACTCCCTACGGTATTATAAAATTGCTAGAACACTATCAAATTGAAACGAGTGGCAAACATTGCGTGGTAATTGGTAGAAGTGATATTGTCGGTAAACCTATGAGTGCATTGATGCTACAAAAGAATTGCACTGTTACTGTTTGCCATAGTCGTACAGTTGATTTATCAAAATACACCTTAGATGCAGATATTGTAATAGCTGCTATTGGTAGTCCAAAGTTTTTAAAATCCAATATGATAAAAGAGGGCGCAGTTGTGATTGACGTTGGCATAACTAGAGTTGATGATGCCAGCACTAAAAAAGGATTTAGACTTTTGGGAGATGTAGATTTTGAAGACTTAATTGAAAAAGCAAGTTGGATTACTCCTGTTCCAGGTGGTGTAGGGCCTATGACAAGAGTAGGTTTGCTATTGAATACTTTGGATGCAATAGATAGGAATTAATACTAAGCACCCATCATTTCTTTTGCTGTTAGTAATACTTGTTCTGAGGGTTTGTTACCAGCAAGCATAACAGCTATTTCATTTTGTCTTTCAATATCATTTAATTTACGAATGTTGGTTCGTGTTGCATTGTCATCAATAGTTTTATATACATTGAAATGACTATCAGCTTTAGCGGCAATTTGAGGAAGATGAGTAATAGCAAGTACTTGATGTTTTTTAGCGTGTTCCTTCATCACATTACCCACTTTAAGTGCCGCTTCACCAGATATTCCAGTATCAATCTCATCAAATACAATACTAGGCAAACTAATCTTATCGCTTATTAATGATTTGATACATAACATAAGTCTGCTTAATTCGCCACCTGAAGCTACCTTGTTGATAGCTTGCATTTGACTGCCTTTGTTTGCAGCAAAGTAAAACTCAATGATGTCTGCTCCTGATTGATTGATTTTGTCATTATCAAGATTAGTATGTTTTACTTTTAATTCAGCATCAGGCATAGCCACTTGCGTCAAGAGTTTTGAAATGTTTTTTTCTATTTCTGGTATACAATTTTTTCGTTTGTCAGAAAGAACTTTGGCTTTGCTTAAAACATTTTCATGATGATTTATCAATTCAAGCTCTTTTTGTTCAATTTCTTTTGAAAGACTACTAATTGCTAAAATATCATTTTCTAACTTTCTTTGAAATTCAATTAATTCTATGTTGTTATTTAATCTATGTTTCTTTTGCAGATTAAACAACAATTGAAGTCTTGCATCAACTCTTTCTAGCTCTGCTGGATTGGCCTGAGATAGGTTTGATATTTGTTCGAATTCAGCTGCAATATCTTTTAGTTCAATGGTGCTTTGTTCTATTCTTACACTTAACTCTTCAATACCCTTATGGTGTTTTTGTGCACTTGACAGACTTGATTTGATGACTCTCAAATGGTCAATCAATGAGTTCTCAGTTCCATCTAATAATGAATAAACATTATAGGCAGCTTGTTGAATGGTTTCAGCATGGCTTAATACATTTAAGGCGTTTTCGAGTTCTTCTTGCTCAGTTTCCTGAATTTTAGCCTCGCTAAGTTCGTTTAAAATGAATTTATAATAGTCTTCATCTTGTTTTGCTTTTGCTTCTTTTTGATTTAATTCATCAAGTTGCTTTAAACAGTTTTTATATTGGGTAAATGTATTTTTGTAATCCTCCAATAACTCAAAATTATCAGCAATGGCATCAATAATCTCTAACTGAAATTCGGATTCATTAAGCTCTAATGTTTCGTGTTGACTTACAATATCAACCAACTTGGCTCCTAAATCTTTTAAAAGATTTAGTGTAACGGGTGTATCATTAATAAATGCTCTCGACTTTCCACTGCTTGTAATTTCTCGTCTTATGATACATAGGTCGTCATAATCCAATTCATTTTGTTTAAAGAATGGTTTTAGTTTATCCTTTTTAATATCAAAATTACATTCAATAATACATTTGTCGTCTTGGTTCATCAATGATTTTGCATCTGCTCTTTCGCCTAAAATTAAGCCTAAAGCACCCATCATGATTGATTTCCCAGCACCTGTTTCACCTGTTATTATATTTAGTTTAGGACCAAATTCAATCTCAACCTCCTTTATGATGGCGTAGTTTTTTATTTTTAATGAAGTAATCAATGTCGATAATTTTTTTGCAAAATAAACTAGTCAATCGAATAGTTGAAATTATGATTTCAAAAGTCAAAAAAAAAGCTGCCTCAAGGGCAGCTTTTTAATAAATTTATATTAAATATTATTCAGCAATAATCAATTTTTGAGTTTGACTAGCAGCACCTGTGGTCATTGTATATAAATAAACACCAGCTTTTAAGTTACCTAAATTAGCATTAACTGTATGCTCACCAGTGATGAAAGTACCATTAGCTACTTCAGCAACTTTTGCACCTAACAAATTGTAAACGCTAATGTTTACGTTGTCATTAGATTTCATTCTGAATGAAATGCTAACAGCACCATTTGAAGGATTAGGGAATGCATTACCTAAAACGAAGTTATCAGTTTTTTCGCGGATACCTACATTCGTTGAAGTTAAGAAAGCACCTAGGCTAGAGTATATGTAGTTAGTGTAACCATAACCAGGATACCAACCAGTCCAACCTAAGCTACTTTTTTCATAAGAAAAAGCACCTGGTGAACTTAAGTAGCTATTGAAAAATACTTCGTTTTCGATAGCAGGTCCAGTATTTGACATAACTGTTCCACTGAAATAATTAACCCATTTAGTGTTTGAAGGGATTTGAGTGGCATCTCTTCTATCTTCCAAAACATAAGAAGTATCGTAAGTCATACCTGCTTTAAATTTAATAGCATAAGCGATTAATGAGTTTTTGCTTGAACCATTAGCTGTATTAACAGACACAGGAGTTTTTACTTTCCATCTCATTAAATTTCCAGCCCAACCATTGGCATCTGGAAGTTTTGTAGCAAATGATTTATCTAGTAAAATGGTATCGATACCGATATAATTGTCAGGAGTACGAGTTTTGAAGTTCCAACCCAACATACCAAATTTAGTTGTTTTGGTTTCACCTGCTTTTACCAAAGACTGAGATGTACTTATTTGAGTTCCTTTGAAATAATAAACGAATACGGTATCAACAACAGGAGCATTGTTAACTGAATCAACTCTTCTTACGTAAGCATATTCAAATGCTACAGAGTCAACACTGAAATTAGTAAACTTACTTAATTTTGGAACTTGGCTAGTAGACATTAAATCAATGTTATCATCTTTTGGGTCAATAACTTGTCCCATAGCACCATCTACTGCGCTACCAAATCTGATAGTTCCATCAGTATTGATCCATTTTGCAGATGTATCTCCCATTAAAACATTAATTGAAGATTGGTAAGTAGCTTGATCAGCTATAAAATCAGAAGGCGTGTACCAATTTGAAGTTGGGTCAGCTTTTCTCAATTCTTTGTTGTTTAAATTAGAAAACGTACGCTTATAAGGTAAGATTTCTTTTTTTAAGTTCATGCCTGTTTGAGCAAACGCTGATGCTGCCAATAATGATGCAGCTAAAACTGAATAAAATTTTCTCATTTTTGTTATTTTATATAAAATTTAGTGGGCGAAAATTAGTAATTAATTAACAATTACAAATACTTGGACTTATTTTTTTACCAATTGATTGCAATAGATTTGATAATTCATGTGTGATATCTGCCAATTATCTTAGTTTATAATTCTATTGATTACCAGTAATATAAATATCTAAGTTGTTTTTTTGGGTCGTATGTTTAAAACTAATTGATTTATGTAAATAATTGCCAAATTGCTGTCCGAAATTTTTGCACTGCGCATAATTGCATTATATTGCAGGCCTATATGATAAATATTACCTTACCAGACGGTTCCGTTCGTTCGTATGAGCGGGGCATCACCGCCTTAGATGTAGCCAAATCAATCAGTGAAGGATTGGCTAGAAATGTATTAGCAGCAAAAGTGAACGGAAACGTTGTTGATGCATCAAGAAGTTTAAATGAAGATTGTCAGCTTACCTTGTTGACATGGAATGATAAAGAAGCCAAACAAACGATGTGGCATTCATCAGCTCATCTAATGGCCGAAGCAATTGATGCATTGTATCCTAATACTAAATTTGGTATTGGTCCTGCTATTGAAAATGGTTTCTATTACGATGTTGACTTTAACGGACAAAGTTTTAGCACTGATGATTTAGCGAAGGTAGAAGCTAAAATGTCTGAATTGGCCAAGCAGTCGAATACTTACAATCGTACAGAAGTTTCTAAAGCTGATGCGCTTAATTACTTTACAGAAAAGGGAGACGAATACAAATTAGAATTAATTGATGGATTGGCAGATGGTCAAATTACCTTCTACCAACAAGGTAATTTCACGGATTTATGCAGAGGACCTCATATTCCTAATACTGGATTTATAAAGGCTATCAAATTAACCTCTGTGGCCGGTGCTTACTGGCGTGGAGATGAAAAAAATAAGCAATTAACACGTATTTACGGTATAACCTTCCCTAAAAAATCTGAATTGGATGAATATTTGCTCATGCTTGAAGAGGCCAAAAAGCGTGATCATCGAAAACTAGGCAAGGAATTGGAGTTATTTACATTCTCCGAAAAAGTGGGCATGGGACTCCCATTATGGTTGCCTAAAGGTGCTGCACTTCGAGAGAAACTCGTTCAGTTTTTGCAAAAGGCTCAAGTTGCTGCGGGTTATTTGCCTGTAATAACACCTCATATAGGGCATAAGAATCTTTATGTGACTTCTGGTCATTACGAAAAGTATGGTGCCGATTCTTTTCAACCCATTCAAACCCCACGTGAAGGTGAGGAGTTTTTTTTGAAACCAATGAATTGCCCACATCACTGTGAAATTTACAAATCATCACCAAAATCATATAAAGACCTGCCAGTAAGATATGCCGAATTTGGAACTGTTTACAGATATGAACAAGCTGGCGAATTACATGGTTTAACCCGTGTCCGTGGGTTTACTCAAGATGATGCGCATTTGTTTTGTCGTCCAGATCAAGTGAAAGAAGAATTTTGTAAAGTGATTGACTTAGTACTTTACGTATTTAAAGCACTTGATTTTAAAGATTTTACTGCTCAAATATCATTACGAGATCCGGAAAATAAAACCAAATATATCGGTTCTGACGAAAATTGGGTATTAGCTGAAAATGCTATTATCGAATCTGCAGCTGAGAAAGGCCTAACTACAGTAGTTGAGCTTGGCGAAGCCGCTTTCTATGGCCCTAAATTAGATTTTATGGTAAGAGATGCCATAGGTCGTAAGTGGCAGTTAGGAACCATTCAGGTTGATTATAATTTACCTGAGAGATTTGAACTTGAGTATACAGGAAGTGATAACCAAAAACACAGACCTGTCATGATTCATAGGGCTCCATTTGGTTCATTGGAAAGATTTGTGGCAGTGTTAATTGAGCATTGTGCGGGTAATTTCCCTCTTTGGCTTACTCCAGAGCCATTTATCTTATTGCCTATAAGTGAAAAGTATAACGAGTATTCACAAAAAGTTTTAGATTTGTTGAAAATAAATGATATTCGCGGACATTTTGACGAGAGAAACGAGAAGATTGGTAAGAAAATTCGTGATGCGGAGACCAAAAAAGTTCCTTACATGCTTATCATAGGGGAGCAAGAAATGCTTGAAGAATGTGTTTCGATTCGTAAGCACGGTGGAGAGGATCTCGGAAAAATGAAAATAGCAGATTTTATAAACTTTTTTAAACAAGAATTAACCATAAATCAATAAAATAATTGGCAGCACCATTACCACCAAACAAACCAACTACACCAGGAACTGGTAGTACTCCACCCCCTCGTCCAGCTTTCAACAGAGGACGTAGAAATATGGAGCCTGAACATAACATTAACAACAGAATCAGAGCAGCTGAGGTTAGGTTAGTAGGCGATAATGTTGAAAATGGAGTTTACAAACTGAGTCAGGCATTGGAAATGGCCGATGCTCAAGAGTTAGATCTTGTAGAAATTACTGCTAATGCTGTTCCGCCTGTGTGCCGAATCGTTGATTACAAAAAGTTTTTGTATGAGCGCAAGAAAAAAGCAAAGGAAGTAAAAGCCAATACGGTTAAGCAAGAGGTTAAAGAAATTCGTTTTGGACCTAATACCGATGAGCATGATTTTGAGTTTAAATTAAAACATGCTGAAAAGTTTTTAAGTGAAGGAAATAAAGTAAGGGCATTTGTGCTTTTCAGAGGTCGTGCAATTGTTTATAAAGAAAGAGGAGAGGTTTTGTTGTTGCAATTTGCTCAGCGCCTTTCAGAGTTAGGAAAAGTGGAAATGCTTCCTAAATTAGAGGGAAAGAAAATGATTTTACAATTGAGCCCAAAAGGCAAGGGAAGTAAATAGTTTGAAGAAGAATATCGTTAACTAAAGTATAAAGAACAAGGAAAAGCAATTATGCCAAAAGTAAAAACAAACAGTTCAGCTAAGAAGCGCTTTAAAGTTACCCCTAGTGGTAAAATTAAAAGAGCTCAGGCTTTCAAAAATCACATTTTGACCAAAAAAACTACTAAGCAAAAGCGCGGATTAACCAAAATGGTTACCGTGAGCGAGCCAGATATGAGTTTGGTTAAAAGTTTATTAGGAATTGGTAAGTAATTAACAATTCTCAAAATCGGTTCAGTTTTAAAAATTAATTAACCCGAGCTAGAGCACCAAAGAGTCAAACAAACCGATTGACCGCTTACGTTCAAAAAAACAAAAATTAAATTATGCCACGTTCAGTCAACTCCGTAGCCTCACGCAGGCGCAGAAAAAAACTCCTAAAAATGGCCAAAGGCTATTGGGGAGCTCGTAAAAATGTATTAACAGTAGCCAAACATACCATTGATAAAGGTTTGGGCTATGCTTACCGCGATCGTAAAACCAAAAAACGTAACTTCCGTGCTTTATGGATAGTTCGTATTAATGCTGCTACTCGTGAGTATGGCTTTAGCTATTCACAATTTATAGGTATGGTCCATAAAAAAGGTTTAGGTTTAAACCGTAAGGTTTTAGCCGATATGGCCATGAATCATCCTGAAACATTTAAAGCCATTGTAGAATCTGTAAAATAGAATCTGCTCTTTAGTAACGATATCAAAATTGCCTCGAAAGAAATTTCGGGGCATTTTTTTTATCTTTATTTATAAAAGGAAAATACATATCTTACACTAAAACATGATAGAATATCATCTCATTTGTCTTTTACCTGAATTGATTACTGTTTAAAATTCTTAATTAGTTATCATTTCCTCTTCTAAATCTCCTTTGAGAACCTTTACTTGCAACGAATTCCTCGTAACAATTGCGAATTGCTAAAACTAGATCATAGTCATTAGAATTTAGTATAAAATAATTGGGTAGGTTACAAAAGCGCTTATATTCTAAAATTTGCTTATCATCTATACCAGTAGAGCGTTTTATAATATCATTGGTATATCTTTCATCAACGGCCTGTTGCTCACGATAAAGCTCAATAAGGTGCTGCAATTTTTCATATTCTTGAAGCTTTTTATTGCTTGCTGCGAATAAACCAGTGAGCGGTGAACCCGTGCTACCACTAATCCAACTTTGAATGTGTGAATAATCGTTCAATAATGGGTCTGTTTTAAGCCTAGTGGCTGCCTTGCGAGCCATACTATCTTGGCGGTTTTTGTTACCATTTATATTTACTCCCTTAAGTCTGTATGTGGTAGGTCTTAATCTAACCTTAATGGGTATTTCGTTGTCTACTTTAGAATATTTAGCCACAGCAAGCTCCAGAGTTTGGTAACCAATAACTGAAAATACAAGAGTGTCTTTGATCTCAACATTTATACCGAATGCCCCATATCTATTGCTCACAAATCGGTCTCCGGTGGTTTTGTTTAAAATATTTGCAAGAGGTATGGTATTACTAGTGTCAGCACCTATCACGAAGCCTTTTAAAAATATTTTTTCTGTTTGTGATTGTGCATGAAATGTACCGCAAATTGCGATAAAAAGAAGGACGCTCAATTGCCTGATACAATTCATGCCGCAATAAAATAAAATGTTTCCAAGATACTTCGACAGAAAAGTAACATATTTGCCACAAAATCGAACAAATTGAATAAAATAGTTTTAAAAAGTGGTCGGGAGCGTTCTATTGTAAATCGCCACCCATGGATATTTTCTGGTGCTGTGAAGCAAATGCCACAAGCAGACAATGGCGAAATAGTACAAGTTGTTACCAATAATGATGAGCACTTAGGTTATGGTTTCTTTTCACCTAATAGCCAAATAACCTGTCGTCTTTTTAGTTTTGCTAATGTTGAAGAGCAAATAGATTTTAACTATTGGCGAGATAAAATTAACAATGCCTATCGCTTACGTAAAAGTGTTATCGATTTTGAAAATACCAATATTTTCAGGTTGATATGCGCTGAAGGCGATTTCTTTCCTGGTTTAATAATTGACGTTTATAATGAAGTAGCGGTGGTTCAAATCTTAATTAAAGGAGTTGAACGCATTTCGAGTCATATTTTTAAAGCCCTAAGCGAATTAGGCTATAATTACATTTACCTTAAGACTAAACAAAATACACAATTATTAGAAGGTGTTTTGGGAGGTAATAATTGGATTGATGCTAGGCCTGAACATCAAGTGATAGCCACCGAGCATGGTGTAAATTTTGCTGTTGATGTGGAGCATGGTCAAAAGACAGGTTTTTTTATTGACCAACGCGAAAACAGAAAATTGGTTGGTCAGTATAGTAAAGGTAAAAAGGTATTAAACACATTTTGCTACAGTGGTGGATTTAGTCTTTACGCATTAGAAGGTGGTGCTAGCTTGGTTCATTCGGTTGATAGTTCAAAAGATGCAATTCAACTTTGCGAGCAGAATGTAGGTATCATTAACCGTAAAGATGCTCACCAAAGCTATGTTGAAGATTGCTTTGATTTCCTTAAAACCTGCGATAATAGTTATGATATAATCATCTTAGATCCACCTGCATTTGCGAAAACAGCCAGAGCAGTTGACAATGCAGCACGTGGTTATAAAAACTTAAATTTATTAGGTATCAAAAAAGTAGCACCAGGAGGGATGATATTTACTTTTAGCTGCTCTCAGCATATCGATAAAGATTTGTTCCGCAAGATAGTATTCTCAGCTGCAGCCGATGCACAGCGTAATGTAAGAATTATTAAGCAACTTAGTCAACCTGAAGATCATCCAATTAATATATACCATCCTGAAGGTGAATATTTGAAGGGTTTGATGTTGCAAGTAGATTAATAATTAGGAATAGGAGTTTCAAATTGGGATAATTTCGCATTGCGACTTTAGTTTTAATTTACTAGTAATTAGGCCTTTATGTTTTTGGATTAAATTTGGATAATGTGATGAAAAGATAAAAAGTCACATTATGAAATTTTTAATTAAATACATTCTTGCCATGTACGGGTCGATGTTCTTATTTATTAATAACGAACTCTCATTTGTTGATGTTGTTAAAAGCACTTTGAGTCCGGATACTGGATTGGTTAGGAGTCATGTCAAAACCATAGATAAAAGCACTAATAATGCTATTTCAAAACTTTTAACTGTTAGGGTGTTACCAATAAAAAATGAGTTAGGTAGTGACTTTAATAATATGGGTTTACCAATCCAGCTTATGGATGAAACCTATAAAGTATTAATGACAGCAAATACAGATAGTGGTGCTGTGATGTTTGATTTGAATCAACTTGAATCGATTCCTGAAAAATTAATTGTGTTATCACCTGCCACGGCCAATGAAATAGATATTACCTCAGACGCAGGATATGTTGAATTGATGGTAGATGTTGAAGAGCAATTGCCATTACAAATAGCCTCTAAATACCTAGCTGAAAAATAGTTATTTTTATATTTTGAAACTCAAGAAGTCCGCAGCAATTGCGGACTTTTTTTTTATAGCAATAAATAAATTAAACTTGGCATGGCAAAACTCCATTCCAATATACTTCGTTTGTATTTTTTTAAAAAAGGCAAGTTTTGATATTTATAAATTAAAAGATGTATAAGACTAATGAATGACAATGAAAGGCTAAATTCTTTGATAAAAAAATCATTGAATAGTAAACTTCCAATATAGCCTGAAAAGCTTATTAAATAAAACAATTTAAGCAGTCGCTCTGAAAGCAAAATACCCACTTTTTGACCAAATGAATTTTCGGAATTCGTTTCATCATCATACCATTCAAATAGGTTGTTGCAAATAAGGTTTATAAATGTGCAAATAGATATACCCATCATCAGAAAAAAAATTTCGAAGAATTTGGTGTTAGTCATGTTAAAGTATAAAGGTATAAGGCAAATACCCACAGCATAAATAATAGCAGTAAGTATTTCTTTAGGAATGAGTTTAAGTGAAATATTGTTATAAAAATAAATAATTACCACAGTACACAACCCTAGGCCTGTAAAAAGGGCACTTGTATTAAGAATTAATAGACATAGGTATACGTTTACTAAGATTAATAATACTAAAACAGTCATGAATAGTTTTATATGTTCTTTAATAAATCGATGTCTTTCAGAAAGTATTAAAGTTTTCTTTTGAAGAACATCAAATATATGATCAGTTAAATAGATGATTTGAACACTTATGCCAAGGATAAATATCCAATTGGATTGAGGGCAATAGTATTGAGCCAAAGGCCATGCCAGTAAGGCGGCACAGATGCTAACATCCAAGCTACTGTAGTGTATTAATCTATAAATAATATGTAATACCTTTGACATTTAAATATATTGCAAACTTGAACATGAAAAACTACATATCCATACTTTTTATTTTATTCTTTTTGTCAAAATCAATTTTGGCTCAAGAAGAAAACTATGTGGCCGACAATTATGTGGCTCCGCAAGGCTTGAATAATTGGTATGTTGAATTTGGTGGAGCTGGCCTATTTTACTCGGTAAATTACGAGAAATACTTGTTCAGAAATAACAATGAAAACATTACTTGGTTGGGTAGGGTCGGTGCTGGTTTTAATCCCATAGAAGGTAAGTTTCTAAATAAGATATATTTAGAGCAAGGAACCTTTATGTTCCCTTTTGCCACGAGCATTTTGTATGGGGCAAATAAAGAAAAATTAGAAATAGGTTTTGGTTATACACTTCTATCAAAAAGCAACGCACCAAACGAAATCTTGCCAACAGGCATTCTTGGTTTTAGGGTGATGGAAAGAAATGGAGTTTGCTTTAGAATTACTTATACACCGCATATTAGAGAAGGCGCATACATTAATTGGTATGGTGTGAGTTTAGGTAAAAATTTCAATTTCAAAAAAGGTAAAAGACGATAGCTTTTTATAAACCTGCTGCACATTTTTTTAATGCCTCAATCAAATCGTAGTCGTTAGACTTTATTATAAATTCATTACTCAGTTTACAGTTATCTATTATCTTTTTCGCTAAAGCTTCATTACAAGCCAAACCAGCAATTACAAAGTCTAAAGTAAGTCTTTCATTGGCCTTCATTTCTTGTTTGTATAGGTCAAGAAGGTGAAGGGTTTTTTGCATTTCTTTACCTCTGTCGGAGTATTTGTACCACAAGGAACTAATAACTCCCGTTATTGCACATCCATTTGCAGGAACCTCATATGCACCAGGAAAAGTTGTAATAGTTCCAATATGTATTGTCGTAAACTCCACTTTTTTTCCAGGCCATTTCTTTATCTTGTCATAGTTATTAAGAAGTGGGTCGGTTTTTAAAGTTTGTGCCGCTTTGATGGCAAACGAATCACGATCAGCAAATTTTCTTTTGGGAATGGGCGTTTCTTTTTGTCTTCTCATTACTATGCGAAGTAAAGTATCATCTTTGAAATTAACTGGAATGCTAATATTTCGATAGCTAATGGCACTTATAAGGATGGTGTCGCCATACATTGCCTTTAGGACAAATGCTCCGAAATTATTGGTGTTGTATGTTTTTCCTGATGGTTTTACAACAATATTGGCAAAGAGTATGGCCTTATTGCTTTCATTGGTTATAATCCCCTTTATGTTTGTTTCTTGGGCAATCAGACTATTTGACCATAAGCCAAACATAAAGATACAAATGAATTGGATACCTCTTTTACCCATCTTTTATTTATTTAATAAACCGTTGAATGGAGATTTCGTTTTCTAGTTCTTTCTTATCTTCCATGTGCGAAATTAACTCATCTGCCAAATATGGTGCTTGCATCACTCCCTTAGTACCAAGACCATTCAAAATATACATTCCTTTATGTTCAGGATGCTCACCAATAATGGCTCTGCGGTCTTTGGTGGTGGGGCGTATGCCAGCTATATGATTCACAATTTCGTATTCAGTATCCAATAACTCGTTAAGTTTTTCTATTAAAAATTGGCGACCTTTCTCACTTGGGTTCTCTGATAAATCATTCCACTCATAAGTGGCGCCTACTTTAAAAAGCCCTTCTCCGATGGACACCAAATAGATTCCTTTCTTTACGATTTTCTTATCTGTGATGTTACATTTTATAATCAAAACATCTCCTTTGCAGAGCACAAAGGGAAGCCAATTGAAGTAGGGATTATCAATGTTTTTATAACCCTCACAAAAAACAATTTTATCAAATTCAAAGTTCTTATAATACCATTTCTCACCCTCGTATCTTAAACCAGTATAGTCAAACATATCATTAAGAAGGCAATTCTTTTCTTTCAAAATTTGGGCATATCCTTCCAATAAATTCTGAAGGTTTACCCAACCTGAACCAATGATTTCAAAAGCAGAAAATGCCTGTTTTACATTTGCTTCATCATTCACTTCCATATTTACATATTGGGCAAAAGCAGCATCTTCCATGCGAACACTCAAATCGTTTTGTTCTTTAACCGAACCAAAAACATTGTAAATATTTTGTTTGTGAAACAAAGGTTTGTTTAATATACCTTCAAGTTCAGTGTAAGTTTTTTGAGAAACTTCTAATAGTTCTGATGTTTTCCATCCAATCACCATGCGCTTGCCACTGATGGGATTAAACATGCCAGCTGCCACTTTGGATGAGGTAAATTCTTTTTCTTGATTAATTACAAGAATGCTTTTTCCAAGTTTGGATAATTCGTATGCTAACAAAGTGCCCGCCAATCCTTGACCTACAATCAAGTAGTCTATATGAGTCGATTGATGTTGTGAGTTCAATTTTACTTGTGCTTTGGGTATGCTTTTCAAATGTAAGTCATCACAAGTAAGAAACCCTTAAAATGAGTAAATTCATTTTAGGGGTTTTCATTAATAATTAGTAGGATTCAAATTATCTATCAAAAACATTCACTCCTTTAAAAGTTATTATCAAGTTTTAGTTATTTATCCTTAAATGTTCAGCTCCGATTAAGATTAACATGAGCGGGGCTACTTTTTGCTTTAGGGCTATTTGAAATTTGAACGAGCAAGGGTGTTGAATAACTAAATGTATTGATTGACTTTTGATTCTATCTCCTCAATTAGTTCACTATCCATAAATTTATAATTGTCAGGAATGTCAAGCACAATAATTTGCTTTTCCGATATTTCGATTGGGAAATTTTCAAACATTCGTTGTTTATGCTTTTTTTCTATTACAAAAATAAGATCTGCCCAAAGAATATTTTTTGCATTTAGTTTAATTCTAGCTGATGGTTCAGTTCCAGCAGATTTCACATTTAGGTTGGTATAGTCTTTATATATTGCTTCTGCGGTCGGACTCCGCCATTTGTTTCTACTGCAAACAAAAAGTATGTTCATAGGGCTAAATTATTATTTTGTTTAGGAATAATTACCTTTATAAGCAGCTTTTTTTGTGCACTTGTTAAAAAGTGAATTTGGGTCTTTTGACCACTCTTTAACACCTTTCATTAAAAAATGCTTGATGTTTTTATTTGTTACGTGATAGCTTCTCGACATCTGTAATTATCTATAACTTACCAACTACCCTAATAGTTCATTTTTCTATTACAAATGTATTGTAATGATTAATATATCCATGACAACAAGCTTGCTCTTTAACCAAAACTCAATCACAAAATGCCATTTTAGTTGAAAACTTTTTTGGAACTTGCTACCTATCAAGGCTGCCTTTTTAATTTTTCAACATAACCTAAATTTAATATGGTTAAAGCCTATTTTTGGGATTGAAAAACCGAAATCAAAACACGCCCAAACGAATTTATAGATAATGCAATTTTCTCATTTACATGTTCATACCCAGTTCTCTTTGCTCGATGGTGCTGCTGATATTAAAAAGCTATACAAAAAAGCCTTGGCAGACAATATGCCTGCCATTGCCATCACCGATCATGGGAATATGTATGGTGCATTTGAATTTGTGGCCGAAGCCTATAAACACAAAAATGAGGATGGCAGCCTAAAGGTGAAACCCATTGTGGGCTGCGAGTTTTATTTAGTGAATGACCGTACCAAAAGGCAATTTACCAAAGACGATAAAGATGTACGTTATCATCAACTCTTGTTGGCCAAGAATGCAGAAGGTTATCAAAATCTAATTAAGCTTTGTTCCCTAGGTTTTACAGAAGGTTCGTATGGCAAATACCCAAGGATAGACAAAGAGTTGATATTGAAACACAACAAAGGTTTGATAGCAACTACTTGTTGTTTGGGTGCATTGGTGCCTCGCACCATTTTGAAAAAAGGTGAGGCTGAAGGGGAAGCAGAATTCAAATGGTGGCTGGATATTTTTGGTGAAGATTACTACATTGAATTGCAACGCCACGATATCGAAGACCAAAACAAGGTGAATGAGGTATTGCTAAAATTTGCAGCCAAGTATAATGTGAAAGTGATTGCTAGTAATGACTCGCATTATGTGGACCAAAAAGATGCAAATGCACACGATATTTTGCTTTGTGTGAACACAGGCGAAAAGCAATCAACACCGAAAATGAGTGATTTTTCGGATGATGATGTGAACATAAAAGGAAAGCGTTTTGCTTTTGCCAATGATCAGTTTTTTTTCAAAACCACTGAGCAGATGTCGCAACTTTTCAGCGATATACCTCAAGCCATTGATAATACAAACGATATTGTAGGGAAGATAGAAACCCTAGATTTAAAACGAGATATTTTACTTCCTAATTTTGAGATTCCATTGGGCTTTGCTACCCAAGACGAATACCTTCACCATATTACCTATTTAGGTGCTAAAGAAAGGTATAAAGACATTGGCCCAGAGGTGGAGGAACGTCTAAACTTTGAGCTTCATACCATTAAAACCATGGGTTTTGCAGGTTACTTTTTAATTGTGGCTGATTTCATCAAAGCGGGTCGTGATTTGGGAGTATGGGTTGGTCCTGGTCGTGGTTCGGCAGCAGGAAGTGCTGTGGCCTATTGCATTGGTATTACTAATATTGACCCTATAAAGTATGAACTACTTTTTGAGAGGTTTTTGAATCCAGATAGGAAGTCGATGCCCGATATTGATACGGATTTTGAGGATAGTGGAAGGCAAAAGGTAATAGACTATGTGATTAACAAATATGGCAGAAACCAAGTGGCGCAGATTGTTACCTATGGCACCATGGCTGCCAAAAGTAGCATTAAGGATGTGGCACGTGTATTGGATTTGCCATTGAATGATGCGAATGCCTTAGTAAAATTAATTCCAAGTAAGCCTGGAACAGAGTTGGGGCGTGTGTTACAGGCTCCTTTGGAGGGCGATAACAGCTTGAAAGAAAAGGAACAATACGAGGCAGAGGATATAGAAAATGTGAAGAAGGTGAGAGAGCTTTATGCAGGCACTGACCTGATAGCAGAGGTGTTGAAGCAAGCGGAGATACTAGAGGGTTCGATTAGAGGAACGGGTGTGCATGCCGCGGGATTGATTATTGCACCAAAAGATTTGATGGAGATTGTGCCTGTGGCAACTGCCAAAGACTCTGACTTGGTGGTTACACAGTATGAAGGGAAAATAATTGAAGATGCAGGTGTTATTAAAATGGACTTTTTAGGTTTAAAAAACTTAACCATACTAAAAAACACCTTGCGTTTTATAAAGCAAAATCATGACATTGACTTGTTGTTGGAAGAAATTCCATTGGACGATAAGTTGACTTATGAAAAGATATTTCAAAGGGGTGAAACCAACGGGGTGTTTCAGTTTGAGAGTCCAGGAATGCAGAAGCATTTGAAGGATTTGAAACCTGATAAATTTGATGATTTGATCGCCATGAATGCCTTGTATAGGCCAGGCCCAATTGCTTATATCCCAACTTTTATAAAGCGTAAAAACGGTTTGGAAAATGTGGTGTATGACTTGCAGGAAATGGAAGAATACCTAAAGCCAACGTATGGGGTTACAGTGTATCAAGAGCAGGTGATGTTGTTATCGCAAAAGCTTGGTAATTTTAGTAAGGGAGATGCGGACGTGCTGCGAAAAGCCATGGGTAAGAAAGACCGCAAGACCTTGGATAAAATGAAGAACAAATTTATGGAGGGAGGCGCTACTAATGGTCACCCTGCTGATAAGTTAGAGAAAATCTGGAAGGATTGGGAGGCGTTTGCACAGTATGCGTTTAATAAATCCCATTCGGTTTGTTATGCCTATATTGCCTTTCATACTGCTTATTTAAAAACGCATTATCCGGCAGAATTTATGGCCGCTACGCTTGATAATTCATCTAGGAATATTGATGAGGTTTCGTTCTTTATGGATGAATGTAAGCGCATGGGTTTGAATGTGCTTGGGCCCGATATAAACAAATCAGAAGTTACTTTTTCGGTAAACAAAGAAGGTGAGATAAGATTTGGATTGATGGCTATAAAAGGAGCAGGGGAGGGCGCTTTGGAACTAATCGTGGAGGAACGCAAAGCCAATGGTTTGTACAAAAATATATTTGACTTAACTAAACGTAATTCGGGCAAGGCATCAAACAAAAAAATAATTGAAAGTTTGGCCTATGCGGGGGCTTTTGATTGTTTTGATGGTACTCATAGGGCGCAGTATTTTCAGCCTGGTCCGGATGATGCTTCTTTGTTGGAAAAGGCCATTCGATATGGCAATGCCATGCAGCAAAACGAGTCTGCTTCGCAGCACAGTTTGTTTGGCGGAGAATCGAGTATATCCATTCCAGAACCGCCTATTCCACCTGCAGAAGAGTGGTCGTTGATGCATAAGTTGAAAGCTGAAAAAGAAGTGATTGGTATTTATTTGTCAGGTCATCCTTTAGATCCATATAAATTAGAAATAGAAAGGTTAACCACACATCAACTCTCAGAATTGATGGACATCAAGTCGCTGGCCAATAAAGAAATAAAGTTTGCTGGTGTGGTTTCATCTGTAAATCACAGGGTGTCACAAAAGGGAAATCCATTTGGTAGTTTTGTGCTTGAAGACTTTAGTGGTACCAATGAGATGACCTTGTTTGGAAATGATTATTTGAACTTTAGAAAATACCTTGAGTTGGGTTATTTCTTATACATAAAGGCTAGGGTGCAAACCCGTTGGGGTAAGGATGATGATTTTGAGATAAAGATAAATTCTATTGAGATGTTGCCAGATATTCGTGAGAAATACATTAAATACTTGGCCATTGATTTAAGCGTGAATGATTTGAATGCAGATATTTTGCAATTTATTCAGGAACAGGTGAAGGCTAATACCGGAAATGCGCTGTTAAGTTTTAGAATAACTGACACGAATGATGCCATGGCTGTCAATATGGTGTCATCAAAATTTAAGATTAGTTTGTCGAATGATTTGCTGAAAAGCCTTGATGATTTTGGGCTTAACTATAAATTAAATTAAAAAGGGACATTAAAAATGTTTCACTTTCATAAATTGTGCTTAAATAAGTATGACAAATTTTTGCTTTAGAGCAAATGGATTATAAATTGCGTTAACAAATAACATTAATAATAAAAAAATGGCATTAGAAATAACAGACAGTAACTTCGAGGAGTTAGTTTTAAAATCAGACAAACCTGTACTTTTAGATTTTTGGGCAGAATGGTGTGGCCCTTGCCGCATGGTTGGTCCAGTTGTAGATGAATTACATAAAGAATATGATGGCAAAGCCGTTATAGGTAAATTAAACGTAGATGAAAATCCAAAAGTGGCTACAGAGTATGGTATCATGAGTATTCCAGCTTTGTTGTATTTTAAAAATGGCCAAGTAGTAGATAAACAAGTTGGTGCAGTACCGAAACACATTCTTGCTAACAAGCTAGATGCACAATTGGCTTAAAAAGAAATTTATTTTTTTAGAATTAAAGACGCGAATATTCGCGTCTTTTTTGTTTATTTACATTTGAATTGAAAAGTCAAATTACAGAACAAGATTTATTGCAAACTGGCAACCTTGAGTTTTTAGCAAAACAGGTTGTTGAAGGTTTTATAACCGGGCTTCATAAGAGCCCCTTTCATGGCTTTAGTGTGGAGTTTGCCGAACATAGGCAATATAATACAGGTGAGAGTATCAAACATATTGATTGGAAGCTTTTTGCTAGAACCGAAAAGCTTTATACAAAAAGGTTTGAAGAAGAAACAAACCTTAGGTGTCATATCATTATTGATAGATCTTCGTCTATGTATTTCCCAGAAGAAGGTTTTAATAAAATTAGATTTTCAGTGTATGCTGCAGCATCTCTAATTTATTTGATGAAAAAGCAAAGAGATGCAGTTGCATTAAGTATTTTTAGTGATGAGGTTGAGTTCGTCTCTCAAGCCAAGTCTAGCATGGTTCATGCCAAGATGTTATTCAATAAGCTAGAACAGATTTTGGATAGTCAACAAAAAAATGCCAACAGCCATATTTCAAAAGCCTTACATCAAATTGCCGAAACCATTCATCAGCGTTCCCTCGTAATTGTTTTTAGCGATTTTATGCAAAGTGGAAACGATGATTTGTTTGCTGCCCTGCAGCATCTCAAGTACAATAAGCATGAAGTTATTTTGTTTGACGTGAAAGATAAAAATGCAGAGTTGCTTTTTGATTTTAAAAATAGACCTTACCAATTTATCGATAGTGAAACAGGAGAAAAATTGAAGCTTCATCCCAATGCTGTAAAAGATAATTATTTTAAAGCCCTTGAAGATTATGAGGCACAACTGAAATTAAAATGCACCCAATACCATATTGAATTGGTTAAAGCATCACTCTCGAATAACTTTACTCAAATTTTGTTGCCATTTTTGATGAAAAGAAATAAAATAAAATAGCGACAAAAACTTTTTATTCTGAGGGAATTGTCGTAATGTTGTGGGGGATTATGGCAACAACATATAAATCAACTCGAAAAAAAAGTAAAGAATTTATCCTCTCAGAGGCTGATTCTACTATTAGTTTGGTTGAAGATTCAGCCTTTAAATACTATTCAGATTCCAGTAATTATCTTAAGGGAATGTTAGGAATAAATGCCTCCATTACCAATGAAATGGATTATATAGATATTACTCGTAAAGGCATTAAAAAGGATTCAGTTGTTAGGGTTTCTCAAAAGTTGGGTATATCTCAAGAAAAAATGAGCAGCCTATTACATATGAGTGCGCGCACTTTTCAAAGATTAAACGATAACGAGCCTCTAGATATATACACCACAGAACAAACTATAGAAATGGCGAAAGTAATTGTTAGGGCGCATCAGGTGTTTGAAGATGAAGCTACTGCTATTCAATGGCTGAAAAGCCCATTAAAGGTTTTGGGAGGCGTTTCACCTATTGATTTGTTTGATACCAGTTTTGGTGTTCAAATGGTTTTGGATGTATTAGGCCGCATCGAGCAAGGTGTATATTCATAAGTATGCTGCTATATAGATTTAGTAAGCTTGAGTATATTAATGACATTAGTGGTAATGGAGCCAAGCTATATGGAGGACGTTGGAATAGTAAAGGACAACCAATGCTCTATACTTCTGAAAGTGTATCCTTAGCTTTGATAGAACTGCTTTGCAATGCGGGTAATGGATTTTCATTGAATAAAACAGGATTTGTAATTTTGGATATTCCAACAAGAAATACCATTATTGAATTGCAAAAAAATGAATTACCCTCGAATTGGCAGGCTTATCCTTCGCCTGATAGCTTAAAGAAAATGGGGGATTTGTGGTTGCAAAATAAAAACTCATTGGCCTTGAAAGTGCCATCAGCAGTGGTGGATGTTGAATACAATGTATTGCTAAATCCATTGCATAAAGATTTTAATAAAGTAAAAGTGATAGGAGTGAAACCCTATCAAATAGACAAAAGATTATTAGACTAAATGATAGCATTTCCATGTTGTAAAATAAATTTAGGACTTCATGTTATAAACAAGCGTGAGGATGGATTTCATAATTTGGAAACCATTTTTTATCCTGTGCAATGGTGCGATATGCTTGAAATTGTTGTGGATAATAAATCTTCGAAAGGTGAAGTGAAATTTATTTCAGATGGACTAACTATAGAGGGTAATACTGAAAATAATTTGGTGACAAAAGCTTATAAGTTATTGCACCAAGATTATGATTTACCCGCTGTGAAAGTTTTTTTGTATAAGAAAATACCCATGGGCGCTGGCTTGGGTGGGGGTAGCAGTGATGCGGCTTATGCACTCGTACTTTTGAATGATTTGTTTTCTCTTCAACTGACAACAATTGAGTTGGAAAAATATGCTGCTCAACTAGGTAGTGATTGTGCCTACTTCATCAAAAGGGGTTCTCAATTTGCGAAAGGAAGAGGTGAATTATTAGAGCCTATTGATTTGAATTTGAAGAATTATTTTTTGTGTTTGATTAAGCCTGATACCCACGTTAGCACTGCACAGGCATTTTCAGGTGTAATGAAAAGAGGAGAATCAATTAAATCTCTTAAAGAGTTGATTAAATTGCCAATGAATGATTGGAAAAATGTTATTCAAAATGACTTTGAAGAAAGTGTTTTTAAGATTTATCCTGAGTTAGCAAGTATAAAAGATAAACTATATGATATGGGTGCAGAATTTGCTGCTATGAGCGGAAGTGGCTCAACTATATTGGGTTTGTTTAAGGTCGTACCAGACCTGTCTGAAATGGAAAAAAACTATACAGTATTTACTTGTGAGTTATAATTGGTTTATTGTACTGAGTCACTTTCAATAACACCATCTCTTAAGCGAACTATTCTTTTAGCTCTTTTAGCAATGTCTTCCTCGTGGGTAACGATAATTACGGTATTCCCTTTTTGATGGATTTCTTCCAGTAAATCCATGATTTCATGAGAAGTTTTCGTATCTAAATTTCCGGTAGGTTCATCGGCCAAGATGATTGCGGGTTGATTTACCAATGCTCTGGCTATGGCAACACGTTGTCTTTGACCACCAGATAGCTCGTTGGGTTTATGTTCCATCCTATCACCAAGACCCACGCTAGCAAGGGCTTTAGCAGCTTTTTCGCTTCGTTCTTTTTTACTTACCCCAGCATAAACCAAAGGCAATGCCACATTATCTAATGAGGTATTTCTTGCTAAAAGGTTAAAGGTCTGAAAAATGAAGCCAATTTCCTTGTTTCTAATTTCAGCCAATTCATTGTCAGACATATTACTTACATCGGTTCCATTTAATTTGTAGCTTCCGCGTGAGGGTGTATCTAGGCAGCCTAAAATATTCATTAAGGTGGATTTGCCTGAGCCTGATGGTCCCATTAAGGCTACGTATTCGCCTTTGTTTATTTGTAAATCAACAGACAGCAGCGCATTAACTTCTTGAGTTCCTATTCGGTAGGTTTTTCCTATTTTTTGTATATCGATTACGTTTTGAGCCATGCTGCAATGTAGCTATTAGATAATGAGGCTAAATGAGTTTTATTTGAGTGGTAATTTAGCCTTATTTATCCAAGACTTTTGGAACACGAAAATAATCAGAGTCTTTAGCAGGTGCATTAAGAAGTGCTTCTTGCTTGCTAGTGTTTTGTATTACAACATCTTCTCTAAGCCTGTTAACTTCGTCTGTCATGAAAATTAGGGGTTCAACATTATCCGTATTTACTTCATTTAATTTTTCGAAATAGGAGATAATACTACTCATGTCTTTTTTCAAACTTTCTTTTTCAGAGTCGCTAAATTCTAATTTGGCTAATTCGGCTAATCTATCTATTGTTTCATTATTGATATCCATGCTCTTTTAATTTGTTATTGATGATATTGTAAACTTGGTCCTTCAATGTGTCCACGTCATTTAAAGTCATACCTTTTGTAGATATTGGCTTGTGAACATATTGAATGACTTTTCCTGGTTGACCTTCAAATACCCCTTGATCTGGTAGCACGATGTGATTACCCAATATTGTAACCGGTAATATGTCAACTTGTGTTTCAATGGCAAGTCTGAAAGGCCCGTCTTTAAACTTTATTAATTTCGGTGTTTGATTTGAAATTGTTCCTTCAGGGAAGATTACCATACTTCTTCCGTTTTCAATATACTTTACGGTTTTGAGGTAGGCTTCAGCTGCTCTTCTCACATTTTTCCTGTCCACAGCAATATCGATTGTTCTGAACCAAATACCGAAAAGCGGAATTTTCTCCAATTCAGCCTTAGCTAGAAAACTAAAATCTAATTGATTTAATTTTACTGTCAATGTAATGATATCAAGCTGAGAAGTGTGATTAGGCGTTATTACGTATGATTTACTTGAATCTATTGGTTCTTCATAAATTTGCTTTACTCGAATAAAACCTGTTAGTAACAAGAATTTGCCCCAAACTCTCCGAATTCTATGTCCCCAAGTGTATCTTTTTGGGTTACTTAGGGTGAAATAAATAGCTGGGTATAAAATTAAAAACATAACTAATGTGCACAGTCCGAACCATGCCGCATAGATTGTTTTTAATGGATTTTTACTTATTTTCACTTGATATATTTCTGATTATTGTCCCCAAGCAGATGGATTCTTTCTCCACTCAGCCAAAAGATCCAATTGATTTTCTTTTACAATATTGTTTGCCACAGCTACACTTATAAGAGTGTTATAGTTGCACAATGAAACGTATTCACAATTGGCATCAGAGAAAGCCTTTACAGCTTCGTCAAAACCATAGGTGAAAATACTTGCCATACCAATCACATCTGCACCAAAATCTCTCAGTGAGTTTACCGCTAGTAAACTACTTTTACCTGTACTAACTAAATCTTCAATTACTAAAACTTTTTGTCCTTGTTTGATATCCCCTTCCACTTGTTTTGCCATTCCATGCTTTTTGGCTTCAGAGCGCACATAGCCAAAAGGTAATGATAATTCGTCCGCCACTAAAACACCTGGAGCAATACCTGCGGTAGCTACGCCAACAATGGTTTCAGTTTGAGGAAATTTAGCTATTATCAAGCGGGCAAGTTCTTTTTTTATAAAATTTCTCACTTCAGGGTGTGATAACGATAGTCGGTTATCACTATAAATCGGACTTTTCCAACCACTAGCCCATGTAAATGGATTTTCGGGTTGAAGTTTAATAGCATTTATTTGTAACAAATATTCTGCTATTTTTGCCGATACAGATTTACTTACTTCCATATTCAGCAAATGTATAAAATTTTTATAAACGATAAGCCCCTAATATTTACCACGAGTCGAATAACTAATGGTATTTATGCTTCATTGCCGGAACACAAGTTTTCATCTCAAGCACTTATGGGTATAGTGAGAGAAGTGGAAGAGCTACATAATAAAGGAGCAGCGATTATATGTGATGACATTGAAATGGCTTGGAATGAGTTTAATCAACATTTTAAATCCATAGTAGCTGCAGGTGGTTTGGTTTATAATAAAGAGGGACAACTATTACTTATAAAAAGACTTGGAAAATGGGATTTGCCAAAAGGTAAAATGGATGCTGGAGAAACCATAGAAGAGGCTGCAATTCGAGAAGTAGAGGAGGAGTGCGGTATTAATCAAATAAGTATCATTCGTAAAGTTACAATTAGTTATCATTCATACAAATTACACGGTCATAGGTTTATTAAAGTTACCCATTGGTTTGAAATGAAATCACTTTTCAATGGTACATTAATTCCGCAAGCTGAGGAGAGCATTACTGAAGCCATTTGGGCTAATGTTTCAGACATTAAACCAATGGAATTAGATACATACACCTCCATTAGAGATATTCTGTTAGAAATTTAGTTTATCCAATTAGCCACTAAATAGGCTGAACTTGCTGCTAAAGCACCAATAAACAATATTTTAAACGCACCTTGCAAGGGTGGTTGACCTATTATTTTGGTTTTGAAATATCCGAAAATAAACAAACAAATGGCTGTGACTATGCAAGAGTAGAAGAATCCATCTTGGGAGTTGGATGTAAAAAATGGAAAGTAGCTTGAAAGAGGAACAATACCACCCACTATATATGAAATACCAATAGTCAATGCACTTTGGCGAGCCCTATTAATATCTGGTTTTTCAAGGCCTAACTCAAAACGCATCATAAAGTTTACCCATTTGTCTTTGTCTTTGGCTAATTCTTCTACAATTAAATGTTGTGATTCGGGACTTAAACCATATTCTTCAAATACTTCACGCACTTCTTCACGCTCCTTTTCAGGAAAAAGTTCTACTTCTTCATATTCTCTTCTAAGTTCACTATCGTAATGATCTATTTCTGTTTTACCTGCCAAATAGCCGCCAAGTCCCATAGCAATGGAGCCTGCAATAATTTCTGCCATACCTGCTGTAACGATAATTCCGTTTCCTTGAGCTGCACCTGTTAGACCAGCTGCAAGGGCGAAAGGAACGGTTAGTCCGTCACTCATGCCTATTACAATATCGCGAACTATTTCGCTACCACCAAAATGTTTTTCTTCGTGACTCATGTTTACCCAATAAATTCAATTTTGCGGTGACTACCATCGCAGAAAGGTTTGTTTGCCGAGGCTCCACAACGACAAAATGCAGTTGTTTTTTCTTTGTTTTCAACTCGTCCGTCTGAGTGCTTAATCTCAATATTACCAATAATCATTAGCGGTCCATTAGGACTGACTAACACATTGCAATCAGCATTTGGTTTGGTTTCTTCCATTGTTGTTTGGTTCTTCTCTGTATAACTTAATGCCCCAGAAGGGCATTTGTCAATTTGATTTTTTATTTTTTCAGTATTAGTTGCATCTAGTTTAATCCAAGGTCTTTCTTTAGGATTAAAAACTTCGGATAAATCTTTCCAACAATTGGTAGAATGAGAGCATAGTGTTGGTTTCCATGCTACTGTTATTTCTTCGTTTGAATAATGTTTGGTAATGTCATTCATTTTTTAAATGATAATAAATCAAAAGTAAAATTTAAATTGAAACTTGCAACCAAAATGCTATAAGCTAAGTGAAATATATTTTTTGTTTGACACTGCATTGGTAAGAAAAATGCTATCAGCTTCAAGTAAATCATCCATTTTGCAAGGCTTTTCAATAACCATTTCTTTTGACATAATTTCTTCTCTCATTACACCTGAAATGCAGCCTTCGCAAAGCGGTGGGGTATAGCAAATATTAGCTTTGGTCCAAAAGATATTTGACTTTGTACTTTCAATAATATTCCCCAAGTCATTTATTAAAAGGGCATCGTCTAAGTTTTGATTATTGCTCCAAATACTGGCTAAAACATAAATAAGTGAGTTGCCTGATTTAATATTTGATAATGGTCCCCTAGATTTGTAATTCTCTTTGTATACGCCAACTTTAAGAATACTATCATTAACTAAATTATTAGTTTCAAATACATCAATTAGGTGTTTAATTTGATTGTTTTTTGGGAGATAAAACCCTTCTCCATCGCGATAAATGGCGTATCGTATTCTGCAATTTTGATTGTCGGAGATATTGGATGTTTTTAGGGCATCTTTAATTTGAATTATAAATTCATTCAAATTGAAATCTGGACTCAGCTCATATTTTAAAATAGATGCGCTATTCACAAGTCTTTTGAAATGCCTTTCCACGAGCATTATTTCTCCTTTTTTTATCGAAATACTCTCGAATAATAAATCACCATAGTAAAACGCTCTTTGCATGTTTGCGAATTTTATAATTAGAATTAGGTAAACCAAACATTAATAACCGCAACTTGTAATTTATTTTGTTTTATTGTGGATAATCTCTTAACATTGTGGAGTAATTAATAGTGTATGGAAAAAACATCTACTGCTATGCTTCATTATTCATTACGCCTCACAAAAGTTAAAAACATCATTATATACTCTTATCTTTTCTTGAAAGATGCTATGATGATTTTGTACGTTATAGTTGCTACCATAGTTGTTTTATTCGCTATTTTCGAGATAAAATATACCTTCTCCATAGATTTAATTCCCGGAGTTAATTTTTTGTTTGACGATTATTATCGTGAAATGAAAGATGATATCATGAAATAATTAATCATTTTCATTTCTGTATTAATTTTGATTGACGATTGTATAATTATTATACATTTGCGCACCAAAAATTAAATAAATGAAAACCGTTTACATCGTTTCTACAGCCCGCACCCCAATTGGTTCTTTCAATGGTGCATTAGCCACTTTATCAGCACCACAATTGGGTGCACACGCCATTAAATCGGCAATTGAAAAAGCAAACATACAAGCTGACATGGTTCAGGAAGTATATATGGGAAATGTTATCTCTGCCAATCTTGGTCAAGCTCCAGCTACGCAAGCCATGATAGGTGCTGGAATTCCAAGCTCAGTTCCATCAACAACCATAAATAAGGTTTGTGCCTCAGGCTCAAAAGCTATCATGTTAGCAGCTCAAAGTATTATGATGGGCATTAATGATGTGGTGGTTGCTGGTGGTATGGAAAGTATGAGTAATATTCCTTATTATTTAGATAAGGCAAGAAATGGTTACCGTTTGGGTCATGGACAAATAATTGATGGATTAGTGAAAGATGGATTATGGGATGTTTACAAAGACTTTCACATGGGTAGCGCTGCAGAGATTTGTGCAAAAGAGTATAAATTTAGTCGTGAAGATCAAGACAATTTTGCTATTGAAAGTTATACAAGAGCTAAAGTTGCAGTTGAAGGCGGAAAATTTGTAAGCGAAATAGCGCCAATCCAAGTGCCAGTAAGAGGAAAAGACCCAATAACTGTTAGTGTTGATGAGGATTATAACAAAATAAACTTTGATAAATTAAAAACCTTGAAGCCTGCTTTTGAAAAAGATGGAACCATTACGGCTGCTAATGCATCAAATATTAATGATGGTGCTACTGCATTGGTATTAATGAGTGAAGAAAAAGTTAAAGAATTAGGATTAAAGCCAATAGCTAAAATACTTGCATTTGCAGATGCTGCGCAAGCTCCAGAATGGTTTACTACCGCACCATCACTTGCTATTCCTAAAGCATTAAAATGGGCCGGATTAGAAATTAAAGATATCGACTATTTTGAATTGAACGAGGCATTTGCTGTAGTTGGTTTGGTTAACAATAAAATATTAGGCTTAAACGATAAAAAAGTGAATGTTTATGGAGGTGCCGTTGCACTTGGTCACCCAATTGGCAACAGTGGTGCTAGAATCGTTTCTACCTTAGCTACCGTTCTGAAACAAGAAGGTGGACGTTATGGCGTAACTGGAATTTGCAATGGAGGAGGAGGGGCCTCAGCTATAGTTATTGAATCAATCTAATTTAATTTTTACTGGCCTATTTTAAGGCAAATAATAAACTGAAAACATCTACACCTGCATTGGTTGTAGATGTTTTTCTATTAAAAGATACACTAAGTGTATAACTTCTTTTTTTTCATATAAAAACATAATTCCCATTTTGTTACTTTGTGCCAAATAAACATGAAATAGCAAATATGGCTTCAAAAGATACATACGAAATTTTTGTGGTAGAAGATGATAAGTGGTATAACAACTTTTTGCAGTATGTTATTTCGCTTAATCCCGAGTATTCGGTTAGAACTTTTTTTAATGCTAAGGATTGTCTTGATAATCTTCATCTTAAACCAAAATTAATAACGGTTGACTATTCAATGCCTGATATGAATGGCACCGAATTAATAAGGAAAATAAAAGATGCAAGTGTCGATTCTCAGATAATTGTTATTTCTGGGCAAGAAGATGTTTCAACTGCTGTAGAGTTACTAAAACTAGGCGTTTTTGATTATATACTAAAAGATGAAGATACCAAAAATAGGTTATTAAATTCTATTCAAAATGCCAGAAGCAATCAAGTTTTAAGAGAAGAAATATTGGATTTAAGAGAAGAGGTTGCCAAGAAATATGACTTCAGTAGCAGTATCATTGGTAATAGTGAGGCCATTAAAAAAACCTATTCGTTAATTGAAAAGGCCGCTGGAAGTAAAATTACCGTGAGCGTAACTGGTGAAACTGGAACAGGAAAAGAACTTGTGGCAAAAGCCATTCATTATAATAGCGATAGAAAAAAACTTCCTTTTGTTGCAGTGAATGTAGCTGCCATTCCTAAAGATTTGATTGAATCAGAATTATTTGGTCACGAGAAAGGGGCCTTTACAGGTGCTGATGCTCGAAGGATTGGAAAATTTGAACAAGCCAATAAAGGAACCATTTTTTTGGATGAGATAGGTGAGATGGATATTAATATTCAAGCAAAATTACTGCGTGTTTTGCAAGAGAAAGAAGTGACGAGGGTAGGTGGGAATCAAGCAATACCTATTGATGTAAGGATAATAGTAGCTACTCATAAAGATTTGAATGAAGAAGTACAGGGGGGTAGATTTAGAGAAGATTTATATTATAGGTTGCTTGGTTTGCCTATAAGTTTGCCGCCATTAAGGGATAGAGGTAATGATATTATACTTATTACCAAACATATCATTGATGAGTTTTGTAAAGAAAATAAAATTAAGAAAGTTAATTTAAGCAATGAGGCTCAAAAGAAATTGCTTGGGTATAATTTTCCAGGTAATGTTCGTGAATTAAAAGCCATCGTTGAATTGGCTTGTGTAATGTGTGATGACTCAATTATCGAATCTGAAAATATCACATTTAACAGTGGGAAATCACTTAATAATCTATTGATGCAAGAAATGTCGTTAGATGATTATACCAACCTAATAATAAAAACGTACTTAGATAAATATGATGATAATGTTATATCGGTTGCTAAGAAGCTTGATATTGGCAAATCGACTATATATAGAATATTAAAAAGCGAATCCTACCAAAATTTAACAAAATAAACCTATGATGAAAAAGACTCTTATTGCAGTAGATGATGAACCAAGTATTTTGAAAGTGCTTGATTTTTACTTCGGAAAAACCTACAATGTTGTATCAAAGCAAAATGGAAAAGATGCTTTGGAATGGATGCAACAAGGAGTTGTTCCAGATATAATTATAGCTGACGTAAATATGCCGGATGTAGGCGGAATTGAATTTATTATGCAAATCCGTTCAAGTGGTTTCTTCAGAGATGTGCCTTTGATAATGCTAAGTGGGAATGAAAAAAGTGAAGATAAAATTAAAAGTTTAAAGGCCGGAGCGGATGATTATATGACTAAGCCCTTCAACCCTGAAGAACTTGAAGCCAGAATTGACAATATATTCAGACGTATTAAAAGAGTTTAGTTATGGATATGAATAACGAACGCATTGCATTTATAAGTAATAATGCAGACATCATATTGAATTTTAGTCATACATTTAAACATCATTATCAAATTTTTAATTTTGATAATATTTATGATTTTGTGCAATGGACCAATAGGAATGAACCTGTAAAGCTTATTGTTACTCACACAGACTTAAATGACATTAATGGTATTACTCTTAGAAGAAACTGCAAGAATATTGCCCATACGGCAAATGTTCCATTTATAATTTTAGTTGAAAGGTTATCTGAACAAATTAAAAATGTGGCTTTAAGAGAACAGTTTGCAGATATTTATGAGCATCCAGCCGACATCAATGATTTTATTATAAGGGCCGATTATTTAATAAAAAATCCACCAAGATTTCATAAATCTATTTTTGAAGATCAACAAGATTTTCCCAAGTATTATATGCCTATTTCGAAGCGGTTGTTTGATATTATTGTTTCATTATCTGCATTGATTGTGCTTTCACCCATATTCTTAATAGTATCAATCATTATTAGATTGGAAAGCAAAGGTCCTGTTTTCTATTATTCAAAACGAGTTGGAACGGGTTATCAGATGTTCAAGTTTTATAAGTTTAGATCGATGAGACAAGGTGCTGATGCGATGCTGAAAGATTTACAACATTTAAACCAATATTCAGTAAAGGCTAGCAAAGAAGCGAACAGAGAATTCATGAAATCATATAAGTGCGAGACTTGTATTGCTAATAATACCGAGTGCCAAAACTTAATGTACATGGATGGCGATAAAGTGTGTGAGAAAATTGTAGCTGAAACCCGCAAACAAGCTACTGGAGCTACGTTTACTAAAATAGAAAACGACCCAAGAATAACAAAATTCGGTAAAATCATTCGGAATACAAGTATTGATGAATTGCCTCAATTATTTAATGTTTTGAAGGGTGATATGAGTATAGTTGGTAATAGGCCATTGCCATTATATGAGGCGGAGAAAATTACTACAGACCAATTTGCTTTGAGGTTTGTTGCCCCTGCTGGTATTACTGGATTGTGGCAGGTTACTAAGCGCGGAAAGGGTGGTTCAATGAGTGAAGAGGAGCGTATGGAGTTGGATAATGACTATGCTAAGGACTATTCTTTTGGACGAGATATTAAACTCATATTGAAAACAATTCCAGCCTTATTTCAAAAGGAAAACGTATAGATCTTGAAATTAAAGTAACTGTGTCCCTCAAGTTGAAAGATTTGGGGGATTTTTTTTGGATTAAAAGCTCTATTTATTTCTGGTTCCTTGCCAGTTAGCTTGAATAGTTAGTCAATTTCCTATCCTACATCATGTTTTTATGTGAATACAAGCACATTTAGTCTTGACAGCAGTCATTGAAGTGCATTGGTTGCTCAACATACCTTTGACACTGTAAAATCATTACTAAACCATAAAAAAAACAAAATCATGAACACTTTAAAAAAACAAAGCAAATTAGTTTACCTTCTTGCTCTTGCATTGACAGCATCTCTCTTCTTTCAAAGATGTAGCACCAAAGAAGTTCCTAACTTAAAACCAAATGACATCTATGATGACAAAGTATTATCAGTAATTGTTCCTCAAAGTGAGGTTGTAGTTCCTCAAAACTTTTCTCTTGACACTGGCTACACACATGACAAAACACACTGTAACAATAATTGGAAATCTCGTTACTATGATTTTTCTGATACTTATTTAACAGGTCGTTTCGGAGATTTTGGTTTTGCACCAAAATTTGAATTTTACCAAAATGACTTATCAAAATGTAAATTGAATATGTGGGTTAGGGTTTCTACAGCTAACACATCTGAATCCGGTAGAGATGGATATGGCAAATGCGGACCTAATTACTTTGGTGTAGTTTACGCAGATTCAAACAAAACTGCTGTAATTCCTGCTTGTGATACCGCATGGTTCAAAGCTACAAAGTTTACAAAACAAGGAACTGGCTATTTGGTAGATGGAACAATGACGTTTAACCGATACTTACCAGCAAGTGGCCAAGCTGATGGTACACCAATAACACATCCAGTGCAATTGTATTTGACATATAATGGTTCTTATGACTTTGACACAAACAAAGATGGCAATCCTGACAAAATGAGAGTAGGATTTAGTGCTAAATTTAAATTTAACCGTTCTGATTACATGGATAAAAATTCAACCAAAGTTTATTTCCCATTCCCTAAAGCCTCAGAAAAAGTTGCTAGTGATGCTGCATTTGCTGCAAACAAAACATATGGTGTTTGGTCGACTTCTGTGGCTGACGAAATGATTATAGAATGTAATCATGTATTCTACAAAAATCATTAATCAAAAAATTTAAATAACCATTATTAATAAAGTTAAAATCATAAAAACAAAAGACATAAAGAATATGAAAACCTTAAAAATATATTTTTCGATAGCAGTAGCCGCAGTGTTAATGTTGGCATCATGCACAAAAGAAGAGAAAAAAGATTATGTATATGATATACATCACTCTACAACTGACGGTCAAGCTCGTATTAAAGGAAATGTAACATACCTTAATGCAGCTAATGGCAATTACGAAGCAGCACCATGGGCTGTGATAAAAATCGCTTCAGATACTGTTACAAAATCATTCAACCAGTATTGGATGGCCGATTCAACAGGTGCATATAGCGTTAAAGGATTGGGAGTAGGAAGTTACTTTATTACATCTCAGTATACTGATGCTTTCACTGGAGCAAAATTTACAACAGCAGGTTCAGTCCTAATTGTAAAAAACTCTGTGGATGATATCACACTAGATTTTAAAGTTAAGTAGTTTTTTTCATGATGGTTCGGGAGCTAGTAATTATTAGCTCCCGTTTTTTTATTAGTACCGAAATTTTTTTGTTCAAAAATTTAAATTTTAAATGTTGTGAAAATATTAAATAAAATATGGATTTATATAGGTGTGATAGCTTTGGCATATGGATGTCAAAAAGATTACCACTATGTAACACCACCGCCACCGCCACCACATATACCAAGCCTTACAACAACACTGGAAGCTTGGAAAGCAGCAGTACCTCCTAATTCAGTTAGCAGTGCTTATTGGAAAACTTCAGATTACTATAAAGTAGTTTCAGAAAACATGAGTACAGGTTTAACATATTCAGATGGATGGTTAAATATGACTGGAACATATGATGGATTGACAGCCTTTAACAAAGGCAATAATCCTAATCTTGTTTTAAAAGCTGCATATGATGATATTAACCTATACTTATATGCAGAATGGAGAGATACTACTGTAGACTTATCTAACGGAAGTTGGATGTTTTTTGGCAAAAGCGATCCCAAAAAATCAGATCCAACAGATGGTTGGACTGCACAAAGAAATTCAGACCATATAGCTTTTGCCTTCGATATAGATGGAAATGCTGCAGGATCGGCTGGAAGTTTTGCTACCGTAGGTTGTCAGGCCTCATGTCATGGAACTGGCAATAGTGCTAATATGTTGCCTCAATCTGGCAAGGTGGATATTTGGGATTGGAATTTGGCAACATCTGTTCCCTTAAATTATGTACATGATAAGATTGCTACATCTGCAGGTTTAACCGATGATGCAGGAACTCCATCGGCAGTTAGAAATGCTTCGGGTAATCCATCTAGATCGGGTCCGGCATACGAGTGGGATACTACCAATCAATACTATACAAATCCGTTTGGACAAAAAGTATTATTGAATAAAGCCTTCTATTTACTAAACAAAACACCCATGATTGGTAATGCAGCAAATGGAAAAACCATATATGAAAGTCCTGGACAACCGGGTGATTGTATTTCATGTCACGGTGCTAATGGAGCCGGTGGCAGTGAATTGGCAATTAATGGTATTGGAGAAAATAAAAAATCAAGGATTGGATTAATTGCAGGTATGGATAATGTTGCAGATATGGCTCCTTATTGGTCGCCTTTATCTGATGCTCAAAAAAATGATGTGATTGCCTATATGCGAGGTATGTCAGGATTACCAGGGAATTATTTGCAAGTGCCAACTGGAAGTTGCAGTGATATTATTACCCAATCAAATTTAACTCCCATTGGTATTGATAACGCAATGAGTAAAGCTCAAAATCAACATGGAGTATACCAAATCTTGATAGTTCGAAAATTGAAAACCAACAATCCTGATGATGTTCAGTTTGATTTAACCAAATCTAAAACATACAAATTTGGTGTTGCCTTAATGGATAATGACGGAAAGAATCATATAGGTTCAAAATTGATAACATTAACATTTAAATAAAAAAGATATGAAAAAGATAGCTGTTTTAATTTCTTTTTTTCTGATTATACAAATTATATCATCTTGTGAAAAAGATTTTTTCGAACCACCTCCACCGCTTGATTTAGCAACACCAGTAAGCTTTAGCAAAGATGTCATGCCCGTAATTCAAACTAATTGTTATGGGTCAGGTTGCCACGATAAAGGAATAGCACCTGATTTGACAAGTGCTAATGCATATGACCAATTGAACATGCTTGGATATATTGATACTACAAATGCAGAAGGTTCTAAGTTGTATATGAGAATTAAAGATATTAAGAATCCAATGCCCCCAAAAGGTGCATTGTCTGGTACAGATACAAATAAAATTTTAGCTTGGATTAAACAAGGAGCAAGAAATAACTAAATAGAAAAATCATGATTATGAAAATAACATTTAAAAAATCGATATATGTAATCAGACAGGTAGCATTATCTGCTTTGATTTGCTTTGGGGTTCAAAATACGGTATGCGCTCAAGAGACAGCAGCAACACCAGCAGAAGAAACTCCTTCTATCACACCTGTTAAAAATACTTTTGAAAACAGTGTGATGATTAATAATCAAACTACCCAGGTGAATTCGAAAAACGAATTAGGATTTATGATTCAGCACCGCTTTGGTGTGATGAAAGATGGATCTGATTTATATGGAGTATATGCTCCAGCTAATATTCGCTTAGGACTGAACTATGGTGTTACAAAAAAATTAAGTTTTGGTTTGGGAGTAACTAAAAGCCGCATGCAATATGATTTTGAAGTGAAATATAAAATCCTTAACCAAAGCAAGGGTGGTGGTTCTCCCGTTACATTGACATATTATGGAAATGTAGCAAGAAGTGAATCTCCTAGTTCAAGCATAAAAAACCAAGAAGGTAAATTAAACGAAAACAATAGGTTGACTTTCTTTAACGAAATTATGGTTTCAAGGAAAATTGACAGTCATTTATCATTACAAGCTAGTTTGTATTATGCTCATGTAAATATAGTTGACAGTGCAACTTTAACCCATGACAGACTTGGATTTTCATTTATTGGTAGATATAAATTTAGTCCTCAATCTTCAATTTTGTTAGGTTATAACCAAAACCTAATATCATTTGATAAAGATTGGAAATCACTTACAAATTCAAAAGATCCACTTAAACCTGATTTGTCTATTGGTTATGAAGTGTCTACGGGTAGTCATCAATTTCAAATTTTTGTGGCTGCAGCAGATGGCATCTTAAATCAAGATGTAAGATTCTTTAACCAAAATGACTTTTTCAATAAACAAATTTTGATTGGTTTTAACATCACCCGTCAATGGGGTTTCTAAGCATCAATCCAAATTAAAATAACTAAAATCATGGAAGAGCAAAATAATAATCAAAATAGCAGACGTAATTTTTTAAAATTAGGTCTGTTAACTGGTGGTTCTGTATTAGCGGGTGCTGGCATTGTTACTGCCTTAAAAGGGGAAGAAACAAAAAGCACTGGAGAGAAGGTTAAGGTGTTAACCACTGATGGCAAAATAATAGAAGTAGATAGTAGTTTGGTTGCGCATCCATCTGAAAAGAAACTGGAAGAATTTTCGATCAGAGAAGGTATTGCTGGCAGAAAGTTTATTATGGTTATCGATTTGGCCAAATGTGCTAATGCTAGAAAATGTGTGGAAGGATGCCAAAAAATGCACAATCTATTGGCACCTATGGAGTGGCTAAAAGTGAAACGCATGCAAGACACTGAGCTAACAGCGCCTTATTGGATGCCTCAACCATGTTATCATTGCGATAATCCACCTTGTACAAAGGTATGTCCTGTAGATGCCACATTTAAACGCACAGATGGTATCGTGGCCATAGATAATGATCGTTGTATTGGATGTAAATTCTGCATGGCTGCTTGTCCATATTCAGCTAGAACTTTCAATTTCGGTCGTCCTAAACAACAAGCCTATTTTGAAGAACACCAAAAAGATGAAGATAAATGTTGTTCTGCTAACAGAGCAATGACCGAAGGAACAGTTTCTAAGTGTGATTTTTGTCCTGAACATGCAGCCAAAGGCATTCTTCCAAGTTGCGTTACTGATTGTCCTAACGGTACTATTTTGTTTGGTGATGAATTGGAAGATACCGTTACTAATGGAACTGAAACTTATCGTTTGAAAGAATTATTAGAAAAACGTGCCGCTTACAGACAATTTGAAGAATTAGGAACTAAGCCAAGGGTTTATTATTTACCACCTGTAAAACGTGAGTTCCCATTTGAAGAAGATGCTGTGGTTCATAATACAGAAGAGTAATTTTATTTACATTATTAATCAATAAATTATGTTTGGATTAAATAAATCTTTATTTTCAGAAGTAAAGGAAACATATACCCAAGATGAGTATATGAAAATGAAAGACGATCTTTTTAAACCTGTTCAAAAAATTGGATGGAAGGGATGGGTTTGGATTATTTTTCTTTCATTAATATGTTTAGCAGGAGTTTTTGCCTACTATATTCAAGAAACCAGAAGTAAATATGTAACCATAAGTTTAAGAGATTATACCATGTGGGGTATATACATTAGCAATTTTGTGTTTTTTGTTGCCTTAAGTTTAATTGGTGTATTGATGTCGGCAGTATTAAAATTCACGCATTTCGAGTGGTATAGACCATTGTCACGTATGGCAGAAATAATTGCTGTTGCTGCCATCATGCTTGCAGGTATTAGTATTGTAGTGGCAATGGGCAGACCTGATCGTTTGCACTACTTGTTTTTGCATGGTAGAATTCAATCACCGATAGTATGGGATGTGATAGTTATTATGACCTATTGTATTACAAGTATGTTGTTTATGTTATTACCTCTTATCCCAACCATTGCTACTAGCAAATATCATTTGAAGAACAAACCAAAATGGCAAATGAAAATGTATGATATATTATCATTTGGTTGGGTTGGTTCTCCAGAGCAGTGGAAGTTGCTTAAAAAAAGCATGCGTATATTAACTGTTATGTTAATTCCACTTGGAGTTTCAATCCATACAGTAACTGCTTGGTTGTTTGCAACCACACTTCGCTCTGAATGGGATAGTACAAATTTTGGTGCTTATTTTGTTTCTGGTGCCTTTTTATTAGGAACTGCAGCAATGATTATAGCAGTATTTGTTTTTAGAAAAACATATAGTTTAGAAAAATATCTAACAGAAAAACACTTTGATTTCTTAGGAAGAACTTTAGTTTTTATGGCATGTATTTATGCATATTTTAATATCAATGAATATTTAGTGCCTGCCTATAAAATGGATGGTCTTCATGCCAATCACTTACTGGATGTTTTTGTTGGAGAAGAAGCTCCTTTCTATTGGACTGTGGTAATTTTCGGAATTGTACTTCCTGCCATATTGCCTTTGTTTGCCAAAATGCGTAAGCCTATTCCATTAACAGCGCTTGCCATATTTGTTGTTATTGCAGGTTGGTTTAAAAGATACTTAATAGTGGTTCCAGGTTTGGTTCATCCTTATATGCCAATTCAAAATGTTCCTGATTCATGGAAGCATTATACGCCAAGTATGATAGAGTTGACTATTGTGGCTGCAACCTTTGCAGGATTGTTATTGATAGTTACCATCTTTTCAAGATTGTTCCCAATTATCTCTGTTTGGGAAGTAGCTGAAGGAAATTTAAAAGAAACTTCTAAACAAGTCGAAAATGAAAACAATTAAATTAATGATATTGATGTGTCTTGGATTGCCATTATTCTCATTGGCTCAAGACAAAGAAGCAAATATTTCTTTGAAGTTTGAAGAAATAGATAGTGTTAAAACTGCAATAGTTACAGTTATTACAGAAGGACAGCCGGTTAAAGAGGTTGAGGTAAAATTGTTTGTAGAAAGATTGGGAGGTTTGTTACCTATTGGTGAATTAACAACAGACGAGAATGGCGAAGCTAGCGTTGAATTCCCTGTTGATTTACCTGGAGATATTGACAGAACCATTCATGTGGTGGCTAAGATTGAAGAGAACGATGTTTTTATGGACACACAAACCAATGCCATTGTGAAATGGGGATTGGCAAATGTGAAAAGACCTGAAGCCCAGCTTGAGCGTTCTTTGTCTGCTGGTCGCGAAAGAGCACCAATATATTTTATGGTGGTTGCTAATTTAATTATTGTTGGAATTTGGGGAACTTTATTGTATGTTGTACTCCAGTTGTTCAAACTTAAGAAGATGGGAACCATCAGTGATAATAACCATTTATAAACCCCAAAAAAAATAAATCATATGAAAACAAATCTAAAAAAAATCACAACAGGTGCTATGTTCGTGCTTTGTTGTCTTGTTGCTATGAGTTTTTCTATTAAAGATGGAAAACCTGAAGGCAAACCATGGGCTGCTCCAGAAAGTGCAGTTAAAAAAGCTAATCCAACCAAAGGTGCAGATGCATTGAAGGAAGGTAAAGATCTGTTTATGCAACATTGCAAATCATGTCATGGTGCAAAAGGTAAAGGAGATGGTCCAAAAGCAGAGAAAATTGACATTTCTTGTAATGATTTCTCAACTCCGGAGTTTGCAAAGAAAACAGATGGTGAGTTGTTTTGGAAAACTACTGAAGGTAGAAAACCAATGCCTGCGTTTAAAGATAAATTGAGTGATAATGAAAGATGGGAAGTTATTCTATTTGTTAAAACACTTAGTAAATAGTTAATCCCTTAAGAGTTTTATTTATGGCAGCAATTAACTTAAATAAGTTTATTAGGTTATTTGCTGCCATTTTTATTTTAATTGCCTATTGCGCTTGTGCTTCATTAGGAGATAAGGTAACCGAAATTTCGGGCAAACTAGTTAAGTATCCAAAAAGTACAAATAAATTATATTTATTCGTCTTACAAGATACCATCACATTTTATCAAACAGATAAGAAACTTATAGATTCATGTTTGATTATGGAAGATGGAAGTTTTAATTTTAAATTACCCCAATTAAAAAAATCTACTTTATTTGATTTAGGTTTTGGTGATGTAATTATAGCACGAAACTTTTTTATCCAAGCCCAACAAGTTGTAAATCTTGAATTGGATATGTCTGTTTTGCCAGCTCAGCTGTTCAATACAGACAAATTAGATACTTACAACAAATTTCTTCAAACATACAGCGATACCTTTTATCGCAAACCTGAAGTAAAACAATACTATTATGTGCAAAGTAATTTTTTACTTGCACCCGACTATGCTAAGTACATTGATGAAAGACATAAACATCAATTGGAGTTTTCATCAGATATTTTATCAGATGCAAATTCAGATACATTATTTGTAAATTATTTGCAAAGTGAGATCGACTACCAATGGGCAAACGATAAAACTGCCTTTCTCTGGAAAAAGTGGATAAGAAATGAAGAGGTGAAACTTGATACTGCCTATTATAATTATGCTTCAATATTAAATATAGATAATCCAGACGCCTTAATTAGTCCAGCCTACATTAGATTTTTACATCTATTTATTCGTGAGTTACATAGACAAGTTCCAATTCCTATTCAACGCGCTTCTGATGGTTCCATAATGAAATGTAATATTGCCAAACAGCGTTTAAAAGGAACCGCTCTTAAAATTGCCTTGTTTCACATTTTAAATGATGAGTTAAGCAATGTTAAATCATTAGGTATCATTGATAAATCAAAAGAATTAAAGGCAAAAAAGCTTGCCTTATATATGACACAAATTACCAATGATTCGAATTTTATTAAGTATATTTCACTAAAATAATTCTTGTATTTTATTCATGAAAAACATTTTACATCCTTTACTTGGAGTTTTATTTTTACTATTAGGTCTGAGTCATTTTTACTATACTGTTGAGATGGCGGTATTTGTTCCTCTCCCTCATTTTTCAAAATGGTTTGTATACCTCATTGGTACTATTATTAGTGTATCTTCTGTATTGATTATTTTGCAAAGAAAAGTACTGTTGTCATTTATATTAATTGCCATGTCCATAGCCATAAGTGGGGCTTTGGTACAGTTGGGTATTGAGCTTAATACTCAAGACGAAATATTAAAACCGGTTGGCGTAACCAATATTATTAAATTGCTAATCTCTGTTTTAATTTTATTGTTATTGCTGCTTTTTAAGGAAAAGATTAATTCAAAAAAAAATGACTGATAAAATCAGTCATTTTGGTTTTAAAAATGGTTTAAAATACTTATTTTAAACCAAATCCTCAATCCGATTATCAGTAATAAATTTTTCTGTTTTTTTAATAAAGGATCGGTAAGCCTTTATTGAGCTTAATATATATAGCATTACAATCATTTACTTAATTGACCTACATCAT
>JBBALJ010000016.1:0-44707 GCA_040403075.1 Bacteroidia bacterium | reverse complement strand
CGCCCATGTTATGCACTTCAGAACCACTTGTTGTGTTGGCAATATTCGCATAGTTCTGAGGGTTAACAGTCATATCAGTGCTATAAGGATATCTTCTTATACCGGCACCTGTAGTTGCTTGCCCAAGCACATATGTACCCATTCCCCTCGGGGTTGCACCCACATCACCTGGTTTTATAGTAAGCATAAGTGACAACCAGTCGCTCCAGCCTTCGCCACCTTGTTCTGCATTTGCCAAACAACTTGCATTTGAAGGTCCACCTGTTAATCGATTAGAAACACCATGTCCAAATTCATGAGAAACAATGGCATTGTCAAGTGAGCCATCACGATTGGGAGTGGTATAGTTGAACAAATACATTTGCATTCTAGGCTTTTGGCCATCAACAGGAGTAGAGAAGTTGGCATTATTCGTTCCTCCACCATCAAATCCTTCTGCATTTACATAATCTGCTGCAAGTCCGCCATGTCCATAGTTGTTTTGTTGAAAGTTACCAGAAACTTCGTCAAATCCTAAATGATATAGATAGTCGTGAACAAAATTGTTTACATAAAACAAATTTGTTACTGACGCATTTTGATTAAGAAGAGGAACATTCGTTATAGAATATACTGAATCAAAAACAAGGTTAGATGTTCCGTCAGGAGAGTAGCCAGGTAGGTTATCATTGTTTCTATCCTCATAGGCATAAACATTATTACCTCTAGTAATGGTGTATTCAGCACCGGCCACTCCATCAATATCATGCCAACCATATGGTGAAGCAACTGGATCTGATGGGTTTGAAATTAAAGTTCTTGCACCCGATGGGGAGGTAAATGTTGGGGATTCTGTTGGGAAAACAAATACCCTGTAATCAGGAGCTAAAGGGGCAGGAGGTGGCGGAGCCATTGCGCTTGCAGGGGCTACTCCAAAATCACATGACCTAGTGAAATCATTCTTCTCGATAAATTTACCCTTAACTGCATCAATCCTGATATTCCACCAATGTGGTTCTTCAATCAATTCAACACTTACATTCCAAGATAATAGCACTTTGTCGTCTTTGGCAACATACACCAATTGAACCTCAATAGGACTCACAGAAACACTTTTATCAGTGAATACATATTTGCGCTTTGAATCGTCTTTTTCAACTAAAGTTAGGTTTCTACTTTTTTTCTTAATATGCGCCAATGCTGCATTTATACCCTCTTCAGGACTTAAAGTGGGCATATCGGTTTTTACTCTTTTTGTAAGATAAGGAACAATTCCCGGTCTGAAAACAGCTACTTTAGAATCTTTAATAGCCACAACACTAATGGCATTAAAAATGGGTATGCCATGGTACATTTGTTGCATATAGGCATGGGTTATTCCTGTGCCTTTGTCTGTATATTCATCTGACAATGTCCACTCAGAAAAATCTCTTGGATCAATTGAATTGTCTTTAGCTTGCGCCTGAATATAGTTTTTAATGACTTCTTTTGCTTCTTGTGCTTGGGTATTTGGGGTACTTAATAAAAAAAGCGCGATGCAAATAATCCACGTTTTTAAATCATTTTTACTAATATATAGTTTCATTGAGATGTATATCTTGATTTGTTTTATAGCTCGTTAATAATGGCTTGAAAATTTTGAAAACGAAAGTAATGCATTTTTTTTACAAATTTATTACCTCCAATTCTAGGGATAAGTATTGGTGCTTAGTTTATTATGACAACTTCAATATTCAATTCCTAAACATTATAAATTGAATAGTTGGCAATTCCTAATTCAAAATTCCTAATTATTTATTCCTATATTCAATTCTACTTTTTGCTTTTTGTCTCAGCCTTTCGATTATCAAATTAGCAATTCCGGGTGCAATAATTTTCGGATCGTTTTGATGAAAAAGTGCTTTCACCTTGGTTTCATTCGCGTCAATTTGATACAGAATCTGCCAAAGTTTTTCTAAGTCATTAATCAAAAACCAAATTACTTTAGATTCGATTTCTGCCTTTATTTCCTCGAAATCAGCTTGCTCTGACAGCTCAAAGCTTGTTTTCGCCAATTCAAATATTATCTGATTTTCATCATTCATCATTATTCAAACATTAATTTCGTCAAAGATGTTAATTTTATAAATTGCAGCGGTAAAAAATTGTAAAGACGTAACATTTTACGTCTCTAAATGTAAAGACGTAACATTTTACGTCTCCAATAATATTAAATAAATAACAACTAATATATGGCTTTCGATATCGAAATGATTAAAGCTGTTTACGCCAAAATGGATGAGCGTATTGCAGCAGCCCGCAAGGTGGTTAACAAACCTTTAACTTTAACAGAGAAAATTTTATACAGTCACTTAACCGAAGGCAATGCAAGCAAAGCATATGATAGAGGTAAGAGTTATGTAGATTTTGGTCCAGACCGAGTAGCTATGCAAGATGCAACTGCACAAATGGCCTTGTTGCAATTCATGCAAGCAGGACGCCCAAAAGTGGCTGTGCCTTCTACTGTTCATTGCGACCATTTGATTACAGCTAGAAAAGGTGCTGCTGAAGATTTAGACTTTGCTAACAAAGAAAGCAAAGAAGTATATGATTTCTTAGGTTCGGTATCTAATAAATATGGTATTGGATTTTGGAAACCAGGTGCTGGTATTATTCATCAAGTGGTTCTAGAAAACTATGCTTTCCCTGGTGGAATGATGATAGGTACAGATAGCCATACGGTGAATGCAGGTGGTTTAGGTATGGTGGCTATTGGAGTTGGTGGAGCTGATGCTTGTGATGTAATGGCAGGCTTACCTTGGGAACTAAAATTTCCTAAATTAATAGGAGTTAAACTAATAGGTAAATTAAACGGTTGGACAGCACCTAAAGATGTGATCTTAAAAGTAGCTGGAATACTTACTGTAAAAGGTGGAACGGGTGCAATCGTTGAATATTTTGGAGAAGGCGCTACTAGCATGAGTTGTACTGGAAAAGGTACCATTTGTAATATGGGTGCTGAAATCGGTGCTACTACATCTACTTTTGGTTATGACGAAAGTATGGAGCGTTATTTACGTTCAACTGGCCGTGCTGATGTAGCTGATTTGGCTAATGGTGTAAAACATCATTTAACAGCAGATGCTGAAGTTTATGCAAATCCTGAAGCTTACTTCGATCAAGTAATTACTATCGACTTAAATACTTTAGAGCCACATTTGAATGGTCCTTTTACTCCAGATTTAGCTACTCCAGTTAGCGAAATGAAAGCTTTGGCAGCTAGCAATGGTTGGCCATTAAAAGTAGAATGGGGTTTAATAGGTTCTTGTACCAATTCATCATATGAAGATTTAAGCAGAGCTGCATCTATAGCTAAACAAGCGGTTGACAAAGGATTAGTAACCAAAGCAGAATTTGGTATCAACCCAGGCTCTGAGCAAGTAAGGTATACTGCCGAACGTGATGGTTTATTAAAAACTTTCACAGATTTAAATGCTTCTATATTCACAAATGCTTGCGGACCATGTATTGGAATGTGGGATAGGGTAGGAGCAGAGAAAGCAGAAAAGAATACCATAGTTCACTCTTTCAATAGAAATTTTGCAAAACGTGCTGATGGTAACCCAAATACTTTTGCTTTTGTTGCTTCTCCTGAAATGGTGGCAGCTATTGCCATTGCTGGTGATTTGTCTTTCAATCCAATTACAGACACATTAATAAATAATAAAGGTGAGGCCGTAAAATTAGATCCACCTCATGGTGATGAATTGCCAACCAAAGGATTTGCTGTTGAAGATGCAGGTTTTGTTGCCCCGGCTGCTGATGGTAGTTCGGTTCAAGTGGCAGTATCTCCCACTTCAGATCGTTTACAATTATTAGATCCATTTGCAGCTTGGGAAGGTACCGACCTTAAAGGCTTGAAATTATTAATAAAAGCAAAAGGCAAATGTACAACTGACCATATTTCTATGGCTGGTCCATGGTTGAAATACCGTGGTCACTTGGACAATATTTCAAATAATATGTTGATTGGTGCGGTTAATTTCTTTAATGAAAAAACTGACAATGTGAAAAACCAATTAAATGGTGAATATGCGGCTGTGCCAAAAGTGCAACGTGATTATAAAGCCAATGGCATTGGTAGTTTGGTTATAGGTGACGAAAACTATGGTGAAGGAAGTAGCCGTGAGCATGCAGCTATGGAACCTCGTCATTTGGGTGTTCGTGCTGTATTGGTAAAATCATTCGCTCGTATTCACGAAACCAATTTGAAAAAACAAGGCATGTTGGCTTTGACTTTTGCTGACAAAGCTGACTACGAAAAAATACAAGAAGATGATGTGATTAACATCAATGGTTTAACCTCATTTGCACCTAACACTGCATTGGAATTGGTATTAACCCATAAAGATGGTTCGAAAGAAAGCATAATGGTAAACCATACCTATAATGAGCAACAAATAGAGTGGTTTAAAGCAGGTGGTGCTTTGAATATCATTAGAGCAAGTGTGGCTAAATAATTAGGCAGAATTAATAAAAAAGCGACCTACGGGTCGCTTTTTTTTATGCTCTTTCGTAATGTAATTGTACCAAGCCACTTTCGAATGCTTTGCTCGAAATGAGTTTCAATGTTGCTTCGGGTATGCCTTCTTTAAAAAGTTTTATACCTTCACCTAATACAATCGGAATTATAGAAATGATAAACTCATCAATTAACTTTTCATTCAAAAGTTCATTAAATGTTTCAGCACCTCCATCACAAAAAATGTTCTTTCCTTCTTTGGTTTTTAATTTCTTGATTAACTCTTTAAGACTACCTGAGTAAAAATGTGTATTGCCGATATTAGGTTTTGATGTGCGGGTAAAAATAAAACATTCTTTGTCAGCATGCGGAAAGTTTGGTACTTGCGCCATTATCCAATCATAGGTCTTTCTTCCCATAATAACGGTCTCTATATTTTGAATAAAGCTTTCATAGCCATAGTCTTCTCCCTCTTTATGTACCATATTTAAAAAATCTATGTTGTTGTTCGGTTTGGCAATAAAGCCATCCACGCTGCAGGCTATGTATAATATGACTTTACGATTCATAATTATTGTTTTTCTTTTCTTATTATCAAAATATCATGAATATCAATTTGATCATTGGCTTTTGGATACTTTACTTTGAATGATTTTACCGTTTCAAATCCACTAGCAATCATCCATGATTCAACATTTTCTCTAAGGTGGAAATGAAAGTACATTCTGTCTCCTGCGCTGTTAGTTTGGAATCCTGATTGATTGGGTTCACCATGAACAAAGCTCAGGTAAACCAAACCCTCTTGATTTAATAATTTTGAGCAATCATTAAATAAGTTTTGGCAGTCTATCTCGTTAAGGTAAGGAATACAAAAGCCACAAATAATGGCATCAAATTTTTTATTTAGTCTAAGAATATCTCTGCTATCCATCAAAACAAATTCAGCTTCAGGATTGTTTTTCATAGCCAATTCAACCATTTTTTGAGCTACATCTATTCCTGTAATTTCAAAATCTGGGCGCTTATTAAGTATGTACTTTGTAATATTTCCTGGTCCGCAACCAATCTCTAACACCTTTGGACTCTTCGGTTGAATCAAACTACAAAGAGCATCATAGCTTTCATTGTAGTATGGTAAATCCATGAATTTATCCTCGTAAATAGAGGCAATCTTATTCCAAGTTTCAGCTGTTTCCTTGTATATATCCATAGAGAAAACTTTATATTTTCTTTCGCATTGGAAACTGCTCTGATTTCAGTTCACCTCCTTTGTTGCCAGATATCTCGGCTATAAGCGAATCATTGGAAACATGATGATAACTTATTCTTTGAGGGTAGTCATGTTCGGCATTTTCAAAAATCAATTCTTTTTCATTCATGGTTATCAACCTAAAGCTAATTCCTAATCCATCGTTTTGGTTTTTAACTGCTGGAATGTATAACAACACCCCATTTCTTTGCACCAAACTAATAGATTCGGAAAAGGATGTATCAGTTCCTGAAACAAAATAGCTATTACCAGAAAAAGTTGAATCGTTCAACTTATTCCAAGTCTCTGTTAGTGTACCTTCTTTTGTTTGGTTTTCCCAAGTGCCAACTAGCCATTCAAAACCTTTTGTACGGCTATAATTGTCGGCTGGCAATGATTTGTTTGAGTCATTGCAAGAGCTAATAGATACCAATGAAAAGCATATTAAACTCCAATTTTTTATCATTTTGTTCATAGAATTTATGGTTAGTTGTTCCTTATTATTAATCGAATTGCAGCCCTTGTTGAATGATTTCTTTTAGCACATCCAAATCAACTTCACTTAATTTGTTGATGTATAAACAGCCTTTTCCGGTTTTGTATTTGCCCAAGCGTTTTAATGAACCTTGGTCGTTTGAAACAGCACCGTTAATATATAAGGCTATATTTTGCTTACGAGGAGAAAAGCCCATGATAAACCAATCCATCTCTCGTCCACTCTCATATACCAATCGCTTATCTCCAAAGCCAATAATGGCAGGTCCCCACATTTTAGCCTTGGCTTTGGTTGCCTTTTCCATCAAATCCTTAATTGCATAAACATCTTTTCGCTTTTGCTCTTCAGCAACAGTTTCAATAAAATCATTTACACTGCCTTCGTTTTTTTTTGTTTTTAATTCTGCCATGGTCTAAAAAATTAACGTATATGGTTCATTTCTCTAATTAGCTTTTTGATGATTACAATTTGCCCTAAATGGTAATGACTATGTTCAATAATGCCATTCATATTTCTGTAATAACTGCCATACTTATCCTCTTCAAATACCTCCCACATTTTGCTATCTGGTATTTGTTCCAATAGGCTTGCAAAAGTCTCAGCATTATATAATGTATTGTTTACCAATTGATCCCAATCCTCTTTTGAAAGTATGGGATGAACATCAAAACTGAACTTATCATGCGCTTCTAAAGCTTTGCCTTGAAGCACTTGCATGGCCGCTTCAACAAAATAGTTCATATGGAAAACAATTGCAGCAATGGTATTAAATGAATACACCTTGGTATTTGACTCTTGCCATGATACATCACTTAAAGTATCCTTCACATTCGTAAAAGTCCAATTGCCTCCAGAGTATAATTCTCTGAAATGTTTGGCTATTTGTTTACAAAGCATCATAACGATTTATTAGGCGTTTTCTAAACCTGCAATATCAATTTTTCTCATTTTTAGCATAGCCTGCATAGCTCTACCCCCTTTATCAGGATTGTTAATCAAAGCGCCCATATGACTGGGAATTACTTGCCAAAATACTCCATATTTATCCTTACACCAACCACACATGCTTTCTTCGCCACCATCTTTTATAAAGGTATTCCAAAAATAATCAATTTCATTTTGGTCTTTGCAATTCAAAACAAAAGATACGCCCTCGTTGAAACTAAAGTTGTGTTCATTGGGGCCATCCATTGCCACAAGTGGATAGGTGTCTATGTTAAATTCAGCATAGGAAATATTTCCCTCAAAGGGAGAGCCTTCAGGATAAAAGTTTTTCATTTCGATAGATGAATTTTTGAAGGTTTGGGTATAAAAATCCAAGGCCTCATTTCCTTTTCCCATTTGATTACCTGCAAAAAGCATAGCAGGCATCATTTTATCTACTTTATCACTTTTCATTATCTGCCAAGTGAAACCAAATTTGTCTTGAAGCCACCCATAATGCTCACTCCAAGGGTATTTATCCATAGCCATTAGTATAGTAGCACCTTCTGAAAATCCATTCCAAATTCTATCACACTCTTCAATAGAGAAACAATGAATAAACATAGAAATAGATGGATTCATTTTAAACATGGGGCCACCGTTAAGACCCATTATTTTCTTGCCATTTATTTCAAACATCACCAACATCGGGGTATCTACAATAATCTTAGATTGATTGAAAATTGAGCAGTAAAAGCTGGCTGCTTCCTTAGCTTGTTTGTCAAACCAAAGGCAAGGATAAATTTCGTTATTCATTATTTGTTTGATAATAAATTTTTGATGCAATATAGATGTGAAAAAAGTACAATTGGAACAATGCAGCAAGGCAAGTAAATATAAGGAAAATTAAGAACAGCGATGTTGGGTTGGTCAAATGCGAATTTTTGAAATTCAAAAGGTGCCGATAGTATAGCTATGCTAACTATATTTATTAATAATAGCAAACAAACCAGATTCCATACGATAATGATATTTTTGTTTAATGCCTTTTTTATATAACCAAAATAATAAACAAAGGGGGCTGTTAATCCTGAAATAATATCTAAATTTCTTCCTTCAAAAGTCATGATTTCTGGAATCATTTTATAAGTATATAACCAATATAATGCAATTTCAACAGGTATGCGAACACTATGCAAAAGTGTTAATGTTGAGTCGTCAAAATTTTTGACATAGGTTTTACCCGAAGTCGATAAAAATAAATAGGCAATAAGTAAATTGGGCGGTAGAACAAGAAAAATAAATCTTGGTGGAAAGGGATCAGTCTCCATATAGAAACCAGATAAAGAAATCATTCCTTGCATGACAATCCAAACAGCAAGTAGGATTAAAACAAACTTTGAATTTTTAGAAGCTTTGAACAAAAATCCTACACAGAATAAAAGTGTTAAAATAAAACAGAATCCAATGTAAAATGGTAAGGTCGCCATAAATGGTAAATGTTAAACAAATTAAAACAAAAATATTAATAGCTAAGCAACATTTGATGATTGGGGTTAGAATGCGTTTCGCTATTTTGGAAGTCATGCGAACCAATGATTTTGAACTTTGCGTTTTGGTAAAACTTTATGGCTCTCTCATTTTCCTTCTTAACAAAAAGCCACATACCCACTTGGTTATTTTCTTTAGAAAGATTTATATTGAACTTAAATAATTCCAAACCTAGCTTTTGATCATAGTAATCTTTCAGAATATACAAGCGTTCTAGTTTTGTAACATTGGTACTATTAATGTTTGGATGAGTGGCATTATGTATGATTTTCGAGAAGCCTGCTGCTTTGTTTTTGTAGTAAATGATATGGTAAATATTTCGATCATCATTCAATTCATCTCTAACAACCTCCTCATTATATTTTGATTTGATGTATGCTTGAATATCTTGCTCAGAAGCACTATTGCCATGTGATTCAATAAAAGTACTTTCAGCTAGTTTACTTAGCATTTTGCTGTCTTCTAGATTGGCTTTTACTATATTGTTCATTGTGCTAAATTTTATTTCAGATAAACTATTTGTTTTGACCCATTCACACTTTCCGCTACAGCAATATGCTTTTGTTTTCTTTGTAATAATGATGCTTTTTTATCCATTTTCGATTTTATCTCAATAATATCAATTGGCACCGCCTCATCTATATTATCTGAAATGTTATAGATTTTTAATAGATATGGATAGGGTAAATGTATATTACCTGAAACATACTTTAATTTCTTACCTTTTTGTAGTATCCAATTAGGTCGACCTTTTATGTAGGTTGTATTAGGATGAAAAATACAGCAATCAATGGCTTTGGGATAAATTGATTTGTTGAAATAGTTACCTAAACTATCCATAAACATTGCATCATAATCTATATTTATCAAACTGCGATACCTACTTCCTACTTTATAAAATTCGGAAAGCGATGTTTGATCAATGGTAAAGGGGTCGATGCCCATCATATTTTTTAATTGGCCTGCCATAGGCAGCCCCATAAAATTTTTGAGTGTATCTTCTGCAGCATGATCATATCCGCAATAAATAATGAATTTGTCGTTTGGATATGTGTCCATCACTTTTCTGATATTGAGTGCTTGTGATTTCTCACGACCAATAGCACCTTGCAAGCTGTCGAATGGATTTTGCTCATAGGCGAAAACATTCATTCCTGTTGCAATTGATTCACGTATTAAATTTCCAAAAGAGCTTTCTTTCACATAAAATCCCGTTGTTTGAATAGGATATTTTCTTCTGTTTAATAAACTATCCCCAAGCTTCAAACCCTCCATACCTATATGCTTATAGCCCAATTTATAAAGGTCGTTTAATAGACTTGTTAGATAGGCCCTATGCATTCCTAGATGATGAACTTCATTAAAAATGATGACCTTTGTTTTTGCTGCTTCTCTTAAAATCGTTTCCATGGCAGGGGTGGCATGGTATTTTGAAAACAATAAAACCTCTTCTTTTTTAGGCTCCGATTTTTTAGCTAACGGAAATTGTTTGTCTTTGTATTCCATAGCCAATTTATGTTCTCCTATAAACGAATAATTCCATGCAGCGGTTTGGTATTTATAAGGCGTTGAATCAATAGCCAAAATACTATCAATTTGATAACTAAACAGATAGGCTTGATTTTGGGCATGTGATATGGTACTAATAACAAATGCTGAGAAAATAATGAGCAAGATGGCGATTGTTAATTTCATTACAACAATAGATATATACAAATGTCATTATTTTATTTTTCAAATATTACATGACAATAGTTTTTTATTTCATAAACGCCCTTATTTTTGAATAATACATATACATAACCAACAATAACAACTATGGCAGATAAAATTCAGAGGCGAAGTTTCTTAAGCCGATTGTCGCTAGCCTTAACTGCAGCAGCAGCCGCACCTATTCATAGTTTTTCAAATTCATTAAAACAATCCTACAACGCTTTGAATCCAAATCCAATAAGAAGCATAAAGCCTTTGGGCTTTCAATGGGAAACGGCTGATCCCTTTTTGTTTTGTGTTCACCACGAAGATTATTTTCCTAAAGGCAATGATGTCATGGGACCTGAAAAGTCTTATTTCAATGGTCGACACATGGGCGATGATTTTATTATCAAAGATGGATTTAGAATGTACCATGGCAAAACCGTTCCAGGTTTTCCAGGCCATCCGCATAGAGGCTTTGAAACCATAACTGTCGTGCGCAAAGGCATTGTTGATCATGCCGATTCGATGGGCGCTGCAGGCCGCTATGGTGATGGTGATGTGCAATGGATGACTGCAGGAAAAGGGGTTCAACATTCTGAAATGTTTCCATTAATAAAGAAAGATGAAGAAAATCCAATGGAATTGTTTCAAATTTGGTTGAACCTCCCCAAAGTAAACAAGATGGTGGAGCCTCATTTTAAAATGTTGTGGCGTGAGTCTATTCCTAATTATTTGCATACCGATGATCATAAAAAAGTAACTAAAGTAGAATTGATAGCTGGTAAATTGGGTAAATATAAGGCACCTCTTCCACCACCTAATTCTTGGGCTGCCGACCCGAAAAACGAAGTAGCTGTGTGGAATATTAAAATGGATGCGGGAGCTGAATTTACAATACCTAAAGCTTCAGTGGGTATAAACAGAACCCTCTATTTTTATGAAGGCAATCAATTGACAATGGCGAATACAAACATCACACCTTATTCTGCTGTGGAACTATTGCCTGAAATGGATATTAATTTAAAAGCGGGTAACACAGAAGTGAGCATACTTTTGTTGCAAGGCAAACCCATAGGGGAACAAGTGATGCAATACGGACCCTTTGTGATGAACACCAAAGAAGAAATTAACCAAGCTTTTGAAGATTATCATAGAACCCAATTTGGTGGCTGGCCTTGGCCTAAATACGACCAAGTGCATGAGCGTAATAAAAGCCGCTTTGCCAAACATGCGGATGGAAAACTTGAAGAGAAGAATTCTTAGGAAATTTTCATTTCGTGACTTTTTTGAAATTAAATTTGCTTTTTGGAGCTACGCGATTGATCTCGCAGCTACTAACATTCTCTATTATTGCATTGAGTAAACGAGTAGGGGCGCGATTAATCGCGCCCCTACTCGTTTTTATCGGAAATTACTAAGACGAGAATGAAGAGTCTGTCTATTTTACGACTCCGCTCAAAATGACAGACTCTGTTCGATATGAAATATCTTTAAGGTAATAATCTGGATTTATTTAGGCTCCCAAAGCTCAATTTTATTGCCATCAGCGTCCATAATATGAACAAACTTACCAAATTCTGAATCTTGAATACTATCTACAATGTTTACGCCATTGTCCGATAATTTTTTTACTAACCCTTCTATGTTTTGCACACGGTAGTTAATCATAAATTCTTTTTTAGATGGTGCAAAGTATTCGTTGCCAGCTTTAAAAGGACTCCATTGCAATTGGGTAATCTCTTCACTGTTATGCATATCACGTGATTCAAAGGTTGAACCATAATCATTTACATCCATTCCTAAGTTGTTTTTATACCATTCCCTAGTTTCTTTAGGATTGCTTGAAAAAAAGAAAATTCCACCTATGCCTGTAACCTTAGGAGTGCTGTCGTTTTGATTATTTGTTTCCATTTTGTTGTGAGTGTTTTCTTTAGTGTTTGTTTTGTTAGTATGGGTATTACAGCCCGCTAAAACTGCTGCAAATACAATGATGAATAGTTTTTTCATTAACGAATGTAATTATTTGAAAACAATATAAAAACAGAAGCATATATATATGGTGAATAAAAATACTTATTAACGAATCAAATTTGATTTTAAATACCCGCATTCGAAAAGATGTTTACAAATAATCCTTTCAAAACATTCCCTCAAAATATCTTAAATTGCCAAAGCATTTTAATATGGCCAAAAGAATTCTTCTATTTCTGTTTTCATTGTGTGTGCTTTCGAGTGTCTGGGCTCAGCCCTTTGGATTTGAATGGATACAATCAGGTCAGGCATACTATAAAGTTAAAATAGCCAAGCAAGGTATTTATAGAATAGATGCGGCCACTTTAGCTGCAGCAGGCATAGATGTGGAAGGCACTCAGCCCAAGCGATTTCAATTGTTTAGAGATGGACAAGAGCAAGCGATATTTATTTATGGTGACAAGGATGGTCAGTTTGATCCAAGCGATTATATTGAATTTTATGCAGACAAAAATGATGGTAAACTTGACACTGAATTGTATAAAAGTGCATCAGACCATGCGCATACTTTGTATAGTTTATACACAGATACAGCCTATTATTTCTTGACCATTCTTCCTGCTAGCAGCCCTAAAACTGGCGCAAGATTAGGTGTATTAAGTGATACAAGCTATGCATCTTATACTCCTGAACCCTATTTTACATATAGCCAAAACATTGTACTCAAGGATTTTTATTACCGTGGTGGTTTCATACCCTCTTATCCTGATCCCTATTATTTAAGTCCTTATTTGGAAGGCGAAAGTTGGGTGGGTTCATTGATAAATGCAGGTGAGAGCAGAGAGTTTATTTTCAATACGCCATTTGCCACAGCATCGGGTTTTAGTCCAAGTTATGAGTGTAAGGTTTTTGGTAACAGCAATGCCAACTTGAATGCCAATTTGGTAAACCACCATTTGCGAATCAGCATAGCTGCAGATGCTGGAAATTATACCAATATAAAAGACTCGAGTTTTGTAGGATATGGTGTTAATACCTTTAGCAATGCGCTTTCTAATTCATTTATTGGAAACAACAGCACCCGATTTCGATTTGATGTTATTAATGATTTGGGTGTGGCCAGTGATATACAAGCGGTATCCTATATCAAACTGCAATATGCAAGGCTATTTAATTTGGGTAATCAATCCATTTTAAGATTTAGGCACAATGCCATTCAATCAGGATTGAGGTCGTATTTGAAATTTGATTTTTATGCTGCTGGATTTCAAAATCCTATTCTATATGATTTAAGTGTTGGGCAAAGAATTCAGGCTACTTTGAAGAATGGAAATGAAATTCATGCTTTATTGAACAACGATGGAAAGCCTCATGAAATCTATCTTTGCGACTCTCTGGATATCATGGCAATTGCAGCTTTGCAGCCTATCAATTTTGTGTCAATAGATCCAAATAACAACTACGAATTTTTGATTGTGTCGAATGAGAAGTTGGCAACTGCTGCCAATCGATACAAGCAATATAGGTCGAGTAAATACAATACTTTGTTGGTAAATAGTAATCAATTGTATGATTTGTATTTTTATGGATATCCGCATCCATTGGCAGTAAAAAGGTTTTGCAATCATCTTTTAACTAAGCAACTCGTCAAACCTTCATTTCTTTTATTATTAGGTAGAGGTTACCAAAACAGTTTAACTAGATTACCCAACACCAATGAGTATTTTGCAAACAACCTTGTACCATCCATAGGAGAGCCTGCTAGTGATAATATGTTTACAGCAGGCCTTGCGGGAAGCACTAAAGAACCTGCCATTGCCACGGGTCGTATAGCAGCTTCAAGCAATGAGGAAGCTGAAAATTATTTGGATAAATTAATCTATTACGAAACCTCATCAGATAGTATTCAAGCATGGCGCAAGCAGATTTTACATTTGAGTGGTGGCAGCAATGCAGGTCAACAAGCCATTTTTAAATCGCAATTAGCTGCAAAAGGCAATACAATTAGAGGTAAATATTTTGGTGCAAATGTGAGTTCATACAATAAAAATTCAACCTTACCTACACAAAGTAATTTGAAGCAAACCCTTATTGATGAAATTAATAATGGTAAATCATTGGTTACCTTTTTAGGTCATGGTTCGCTAACCATACTTGATTTAGATTTTGGTAGCATTCGTGATTTAAATAACCGAAATCGTTACCCGTTTTTTTACTTCAATGGCTGTAATATAGGCAATGCCAATGATATTGATCCCGGAGGAACGGGTCAAGTGTATGGCAAAGATTATATCTGCGCCAAAGACAAAGGGGCTATTGGTTGGTTGGCTCATTCTAATTTTACTTTTGATGGCAACCTATATACACAAATGGATGCTGTGTATAAAAAGCTATGTGTTGATGCTTATGCTAAGCCTATCGGTCAGGTCTTGCAAGAGGCATTCAGAAGCATTAATTCCACAGATGAATATACAAGCTCACATGCACTGCAATTGATTCTTCAAGGCGACCCTGCAGTTAAAATTTACAGCCCAATTTTGCCTGATTATGCAGTAGCAAACAATGATTTGTTTTTATCTACAGGAGCTTCTGCACAAAGTGATTCTTTTGCTTTAAATGTGGTAATAACAAACCTAGGTAAAACAACAGATGACAGTATTGAGGTGTACCTTACTCAAACCTTAGCAGATGGGAAGAAGAGGGAATTACCTGTGGTGAACGTATTATCTCCTTACTATAAAGACACTATACAAATGTGGATTAAAGGGACTGACAAGGCTTTGGTAGGTAACAATACTTTTGAATTATGGCTTGATAAAAACAACCGTTTAGTTGAATCTCAAAAGCAAAATAATAGTGCGATTTTAAATGTGTTTATTCCTGGTACTGGCTTGACCAATCTATTACCATCCAACTATGCCATAGTAAATTCAGATGAAGTAAAACTCATCGCCCAAAACAATAATTTATTTGCAAGCAATAGTGAGTATATATTTGAGGTAGATACAAGCATTCAATTCAACCCTGCAAGTTCTTTTTACCAAACATCACGTATTATCACAGCGCAGTCATTAGCTACTTGGCAATTGAATTTGAATGCCAAAGATTCTCAAGTATTTTTTTGGAGAAGCCGATTAAACCTACCTGAAAGCCAAGGAGGACAATGGAACATGAGTAGTTTTACTTATCTGAAAAATGGGGGAGAAGGTTGGCGTCAAAGTAATTTCGATCAATACAAAAACTGGTCTTCAAGCGAATTAATGATGCAAAATCCAATTACTAGACAGCTTGAATTTGCTAATGATGAAAAGCAAATTGGTATTTATGTTCGTAGATGGAATACTGCATTAAACTCATTTACTTCACCCTACTTTTTAAATGCCCAAGTATTTAAATGTTTGAATGAAGGCGTTGTGGCAACTGTGTTTAACAAATACAAAGCCGATGAAAGCACAGAGCTGCCCAATTATCCTTTTCAATGTCAAAATATAATTGATAACAAAAATGGGGTGAACGATTTATCGCTCCGCTATTATACATTCAACACCAATACTCCGCAAGGGCAAAGTGATTTAACAGCTTTTATTGATTCGGTGGGAGAGGGCTATTATGTGGGAATGTTCTCCAGGTTGAATTCAAATGCAGCCAATTGGAGCCAAGAGCTAAGAGATGCATTTAAGAAATTTGGTACCATAAAAATTCCAGCTATAGGAAGTAACAATACTGCTTGGGCCATGGTGGGTAAAAAAGGTGCTAATTGGGGAACTGCATTTGAAGATACCATCTACAACGACAAGTCCGCAATACCTGATACTGCCTTAGCAGATCAAGTAAGGTTCACGGCAAATATTGTTGGTAAATGGTTTACAGGCAATTTTACAACGGCTGCCATCGGTCCTGCTAATGCTTGGCAGTCACTGGCTTTTCTGATGAACAATACAGATGTCATCCCATCTGGGAGGTATTGGTTTGATGTGATTGGTATCAGCAAGAATGGACAAGAGACTAACTTGGCCAGTAATGTGAATACTTCGAATTATAACCTATCCAATATTGATGCTAATCAATATCCTTATTTGAAAATTAGGGTAAATTATGTAGATAGTACATTCAGGACACCTCATCAGTTTGGATTTTTACAAGTAAATTATTCAGTGGCATCTGAGGCTATGTTAGACCCATCATTACAGTACAGTTTTTATAATGATAATCTCGCTCAAGGTGATAGCATAAATATTAAAATATTGGCAAGAAACCTTTCAAAAACACCATATGATTCATCATTAGTAGATTTCTCCATTGCGGATGATAGTAGGCTAGTAAAGTATAAGCAGCAGATAAAAATAAAGAATTTGTTGGCATATGATTCCATCTTAATAGAAAAGAAAATGCCTACCTATATACTTTCTGGATTGAATACTTTGACACTAAAGTTGAATGCAGATGAAAAAGTGAAAGAGCAAAGCTTTATTAATAACAGCCTTTCAAAAACGTTCACGGTTCAAACAGATAAAATCAATCCATATTTAGAGGTAACTTTTGATGGTACAAGAATTGCCAATGAAGACATTGTTTCGCCTAGTCCAACCATCAGAATTGTATCTATCGATAACAATGTTTTTAAACTTCAGAACGATACGTCAACTTTTAGTTTGTACTTGCGCACTCCTCAAAATTTTAATTACGAGCGCATCAATTTAAATAGCGCTGATTTGAAATTTATTCCAGCCACAAGTACCGATAATAAAGCTGTTTTGGAATATAGGCCTCAGAAATTATCGGATGGGGTATATGGCTTAAAGGTGATGAGTAAAGATGCAAGCGGCATTGCCTCTGGAGCCAATGAATATGCGATAGACTATACCGTAATTAGTAAAAGCAGTCTTAGTTATTTTTATCCATACCCTAATCCATGTACCACTAACATGCGATTTGTTTATACGCTTACAGGAGATAAAATACCAGATGATTTGTTAATTCGCATAACTACCATAACAGGAAAGGTCGTGAGAGAGGTTAGCAAACAAGAATTTGGAACCATGCGAATAGGAAACAATATCTCTGATTTTGCATGGGACGGTACAGATATGTATGGTGATAGATTAGCGAATGGGGTGTATTTGTACCAAGTATTAAGCAAAATAAATGGAGCAGACATTGAACGTAGACTCAATGCCAAAGTTAAGGATGAAAATAAATTCTTTGTTGAGAATACAGGCAAGATTTATTTGATGAGATAGAAGATAGATTCGAATCGGTTTTGCTTGTCCTGATTATTGGGATTGTTTTATATTTTCAATCTTCAATCTAATTGTTTCTCATTTTCCTTTTGAGGCATCAAAAGGAAACAAACTTGCTAATATCAATATACTCTTTATCCCACACAGACCCTTCGACTCAGGGTGACGGCCCGCGCACTGCGAAAATCGGCTTCGTTATTGGATAAATTTTTTATAAGAACTCTTTAAAGCAAATGCAAAACGATCTTCATAAAATCAGTTTAGGAATAAAATAATTAATGAAAATTGAGGGTTAACTAATACTCAATATGCAATTCAAATATCCTCTGCAAATCGTTAAGCAATGGGTTTTTCTGAGCCATGAGTTTAAACTTCTGTTCAGCAGTTAGCAACCTGTTTTCTGTAGGGTTGTTATTGCTAATTTCATATTCAAACTCGAAGGTATTGTTTTTCAAACGGCTTCTAAAAAAGGGCAAAACAGAAAGTCTTTCAGCCTCAAACATTTCTTTTTCTAGGTTGCTAAACAAGGTCAGTTTCACCCTATCTCCTGCTACAATCTCAAAGGAGCGTTCTTTAATAAAACTAGAAATCCTTCTGTTTCCTTTGTCTTCAAGCTCTTTTAGATATGCTTGCCATACAATTTCAAAAACCTCTTGGGTTATTTCAGCACTAGGTATTGAATCTTCTAATTTACTTTCATTGCCATTGATTGATTCTTCTTGCTGTTTCTTTTCAGCCATGCGCTGTTTGGCCAGTGCCACCAAGTCGTTTGGCTTGTTTTTGGTATCAGCAAATAAAGAATTAAGTGGAGGTGTAATTTTAGGAGTTTCAGGTTCAGCTACTATGGAAACACTTTCAATTGCTGGTTTTAGTTCGATAACAGTACTCTCAGCAGGTGCAGAGTTTTGCTCCTCATTAGGACTTACACTAATTTTTTTTTTAGCCCCAACTCAAGATTGGTGCTTTCTAATTGCGTGTAGCCTTTTAAATGACAAAGCTTCATCAAGCATAACTCCACATGAAGTCTTTGGTTCTTGCTTGATTTGTAATCCAACTCGCATTTGTTGAGCATATTCAAGGCATTCAACAAAAAGCTAATATTGGCAGTTTGTGATTGTTGCGCATATTTAGCAGCTACCGAAGAGGCTACTTCTAGCAATTTAACCGTATCGGGATATTTGCAAACACTCAGGTTTCTGAAGTGGTCAGACAAGCCTGTTAAGAAATGTAAGCCATCAAAACCGTTTGATAAAATATCATTGAACAATAGCAAAGTAGCTGGAATGTCTTCGCTAAGTATGTATTGTGTTATCTTAAAATAATAATCATAATCAAGGATGTTTAGGTTATGGATAACATCTTTATAAGTGATGTTATTACCCGTAAAACTTACTATCCTATCAAATATCGAAAGCGCATCACGCATAGCACCTTCAGCCTTTTGACCAATGATGTGCAATGCCTCTTCTTCGGCAGTTACCCCTTCCCTTTCGCAGATTAGTTTCAACTGCTTCACAGCATCTTCAACCTTGATTCTATAAAAATCAAAAACCTGACAACGTGATAATATGGTAGGAAGTATCTTGTGTTTTTCTGTGGTTGCTAAAATAAACTTAGCATAAGGAGGTGGCTCTTCAAGGGTTTTTAGAAAAGCATTAAATGCAGCTGCACTCAACATGTGAACCTCATCTATGATATAGATTTTGTATTGCGCACCTTGGGGTGCATATCGAACTTGGTCAACCAAAGCCCTAATATCATCAACCGAATTATTAGAGGCCGCATCCAGTTCGTAGATGTTAAAATTTACGTTATTGTTAAAAGCCTTACAACTGTCGCACTCGTTGCAAGCCTCTGTATTTGCTGATAAATTGCTACAATTAATGGTTTTAGCAAGCAATCGTGCGCTGGTGGTTTTACCAACACCACGTGGTCCGCAAAATAAAAATGCGTGAGCCAAATGCTTGTTTTTAATGGCATTTTTTAATGTCTGTACAATGTGCTGCTGACCTATAACCGTGTCAAAACTTGACGGACGATACTTACGAGCAGAAACCACAAAATTTTCCATGGCCGCAAAATAGTCTTTCTTACTTTTTTACCATTAACAAATAATGCCCAAATTTTATCAATTTGATTGTCAAACCGAAAAATACGAAATTTCGGCTTCCAAACTCAGATAAGGGTGCTTGTTTTGAAGGTCTTGTGTCTTTTGTAAAAAATGCTTTTTGAATTTTTGGTGCTGCGCACCGTCCTCATTAAACGGACGGTGATAATAGGCTTTCCTTATTTCGTCCAACTGTTGCATCAATTGCCTAAACTCTTCACTCACACAAGTGTCCACAAACCTTTCCCATACATATTGTATGGCCGATTCGCTGGGGTGTGCCATGTCTTCTGCATAAAAGCGGTAATCGCGCAATTCGTCATTCACAATTTCAAAGGCAGGGAAATAGCAGATAGAATGCATTTTGCAAATGGTATCTGCAGCCAACAGCAAAGTAGATTTACTAAGGTTATTTTCTATAATTCCATCTCGTAAGTATTTAACCGGGCTAACCGTTAGCATGATGCTTATGTTAGGGTTAAGCTTTTTTATTTTAGGGTAAATGCCATTGAAAGCCTCCACTATTTCATCAACTGATAATAGCCTTTTTTGAAATTTCGTTTGAGGCACTTTATGGCAATTGACCACTATTTCATGATGAGGTAAATGTTCATACACCCATGCCGAACCCATCGTAATAACAAGGTGTTTGGCTTGTGCTAAGGCTAGTTTAGCCTCATTATTTATTGCTTTAATTTTACTAAGCAGCTCTTCTTTGCTTTGTGCCTTGATAGCACTGTGGTGATGAAAAGAATACCACATATCATCCGATTGAAGCAAGGCATTTTCATCATAGTTTTTATCCTCACATATATGGGCTAAAGTATTGAAAATGCTGATGGGATTGAACACAATGCCATTGGGGTTGACATAAGTTTTGAATTTATTTTCAAGCAATTTAGCCGCTATGTTTTCAGCAAAGCATGACCCAACAAAAAACAATGCATCCTCATGTTTGATTTTGTGAATCAATAGTGCTATGTCAAAGTCAATTTTAAACTTCATATTTGGCTTTATGGGGCTTCAATTTTAGTTTAAATATGCTTTAATTACAATGAAGTTTTTGAAGGGAATAAAGATAATGTTGACTGAGATTGGTATTATTTCCTAACTTAAGGGGAATAAAAAAGGATAGTCTTTGCCTGCGGTTGGTGTTATCACCGACCGCTAATTTCCAAAAACAATTAGATTTGTAATGACTCCCATGCAAAACTACTTATACTTTTTCACTGCAACTATCCTAAATTGGCAAAAGCTATTACTGCCTGATAAGTATAAACAAATAGTATGCAATAGTTTGAAGTATTTAGTTGAAAACAAACGTGTTTGCATATATGGATTTGTTATTATGCCTAATCATGTGCATATAATTTGGTCGATAAACGAAGCACACGAGTTGAAGAATGTACAGAGAGATTTTTTGAAATATGTGGCACAACAAATAAAATTCGACTTAATAAAAAATCATCCTAAAGTATTACCATTTTTTGAAAGCAATGCGAATGACCGTCAGTATCAGTTTTGGGAGCGGAGAGCATATAGTTCAAAACTTTACAATAGAAATGTGGTAGAGCAAAAGTTAAATTACATACATAATAATCCCATCAGCAAAAATTGGAATTTATCAACATCAGCCGAAAACTATAAATATTCCTCAGCAGCATTTTATATAGGACAAAATAATCCTTTTGATTTTTTAACAGACTACAGAGATGTAATTTAAAGAGAATCGGTTGGTGATAACACCAACCGCAGGCAAAATAAAAAATCATCCTAAGGTGTTACCTTTATTTGAAAGTAATGCAAATGACCGTCAATATCAGTTTTGGGAGCGGAGAGCATATAGTTCAAAACTTTACAATAGAAATGTGGTAGAGCAAAAGTTAAATTACATACATAATAATCCCATCAGCAAAAATTGGAATTTATCAACATCAGCCGAAAACTATAAATATTCCTCAGCAGCATTTTATATAGGACAAAATAATCCTTTTGATTTTTTAACAGACTACAGAGATGTAATTTAAAGAGAATCGGTTGGTGATAACACCAACCGCAGGCAAAATAAAGATAATGTTGACTGAGATTGGTATTATTTCCTAACTTAAGGGGAATAAAAAAGGATAGTCTTTGAGGAGCTTTGCAATGAGATTTAATAGGGTTTGTGATAAATTAAAGTGCAGCCAAAGTCCAATTATTTGTGTCTAAACCAACAATTGGTGTTATTAATTTCATATGACTTGAACATGGTATTGATTGGGTTTCCATGCAATAATTGTTTATTAAAATTACTGCGAACAATAAAATTAAGGGCACCCATATCACCTGTATAAGCTGTTTTGTTATTTTGATTGTATTGCTCATGAAATTGCACCAATTCTTTTATCAATGCAGCCATGATATTAATATTACCACCTACAATACCACAATTAAGCAAGGTTTCATTTGCAAACTTTTCTTCATAAGCCGAAAATTTGGGAATCTGATTTCGAAAATGTGTTGAATGTTTCATCATCCATTCGTTCTGCAATGTTGTTGGTTCATCACCACAAAATAATGCATCAGGATTGTTTAAAAACAAAGGCTGTATAAATGGATTATTCAAAACTTCTACATCGGTGCTATCGGTAATAAATAGTAATTCTATTTGGTTTGGATGAGTTAATAAGTAGTTGTGATAAACAAAGTATCTATAAACACTTAAATTGTAAATAGGATTATAGCTTACATATTTAAAAGTAATATATTCATTACTATATTGAGCTTCAATCTCAGGTGAAAAACTATTGTGAAAAACAACCCCATGTAGTTTTAAGGCTATAATGGAATTTGCCCATTTTTCAATCAATGAATAATCGTTGTTTGGCAATGTTTCCGATCTGTTAACATCGTAAACTCCAGTAAAAAGGCAGGCAAATATTAGCTGTTTTTGCATATTCGTAGTTTATGCTGATGCTTGCAACATCGTATTTTTTAATTTGGCACAAGTGCTATTCGGAATGTTTCGGTAATAAATATAGGTGCGAAGGTTTACTTTTTTAACGATATAATTCTGTGATACCCTTTCGTAAAAATTGGCATCCGAACTATACATGCTGTAAAATTTATTATTGATAAACACTTCTATTTTACCAAATAAAGTGGCAAATAAAATACAATCGTCAACATGAATTACTTTTGATTTATCCAGTCTATCTGGAATGTAATAATCATCTTCGGCATCTACAACCGTGTGGGTGGTGGAAGCAATCAAATCAGAATGAGTCATTTGTTCCATGCACTTTTGTAGGTGATTGGGCTTAAATTCATCATCCGCATCTATAATGGTGATATATTCCCCTTTGCTAAGCAAAATTACTTTATTTATTGATTCAGCTTGTCCGCAATTGGCATGAAAGATATAGGTTATTACATTTGGAAATAAGGCAGCATATTCACTCAACTCGAAACGGTATTCATCATCGCTTCCATCATCAACAATAATCAATTCGAAATTTTGCAAGTTTTGATGCAACACTGAAACAATTGCTCGCTTTACCAATTCAAATGGTGTGTTGTATACCGCCAACAATACAGATACCAGTGGTTTATGCAACATTAAAATTTCGAGTTTAATGCGGCAATAATAGGTGCATTTTATTTAGCAAATGTTACATAAATTTTAATTCTTGCTATTTCGAAATAGAGTTTCTAATAGGTCTTGATTCTTAGGTGTTTGACTTATCACTAATCCACCCGAACCCTTCAACCAAAATCATTCATTGAAATATAAAATCAATTTCTGAATATATACCAAAACAAAATGAAGCAGAAGAAAAAGGATAGTCTTTGAGGAGCTTTGCAATGAGATTTAATGCGAATTGAGGAAATCACCAATTAGTTTTAAAAAATTGAATAAAAATGCCTTATTTATTTTTAACTTTTTATACATTTGATGAAAGAAAAAAGTGATGAGAACATTAAATATTTCAATTTCGGATATTGAGTATAACAAATTCGGAATACCTAATGATAAACTGTCTTTTACTGATTTGATAGATATTATTAGCAAAGAACTCATGCGTCAAAATTTAAACAAAAGCGTTGAAATGGCTGCCAAATATGGTCTTTCGGACATTACGATGGAGGAAATAAGCAATGAAGTAAAAGCAGTTAGAAAAAATGCAAAAAAATCGTCATTGATACCAATGTAATTGTATCATCACTCATACAAAAAAATTATCCTTATCTAATTATAAATGAATTATTTATCGAAGATAAGTTTCAACTCTGCATTTCTGAGGAACTAATGGCTGAATATTATGAAGTTTTGTCACGACCAAAATTTATAAAATATCCAGATTTCTATATGCGTGCTGAAGCAACTCTTATAGATATCGAAAGGAAGGCTATCAAATACACACCAAATGTTAAATTAAACCTCATATCTGACAAGGATGACAATATGATTTTAGAATTGGCTGATGAATGTTCAGCTGACTTTGTAATTACAGGCAACACTTTGGATTTTACTTTTCCAACTTACAAAAACACCAAAATAATTTCACCAATGGAATATTGGGTCAATCATAAACCCTAACTAGTTGTGCTTATGGTTATATCCAATCCGCACAAACCCTTCAACCAAAATCATTCATTGCAATATAAAATCAAATTCTGAATGTATACCAAAATAAAATGTAACGGAAGAAAATATATGGTTTTCGGGAAGCTTGACTTTGGATATAGGAGGTGTGTATAGGTCACAAAATAAGGGAGGTATTTAAATCAATTTTCTAACTAAGGACTTTATTTTTAGAGTAAAAATAATTCATGCTCAATACATGTGGCATACTCAAACATGATAATACAATAAAAAAAACACCGATATAATTTACACTAAAATAAAGCATAAAAAACAAAATGACTATTATACCTCCCAGTGTAAATGGTAATGCTTTTATTAATAAATTCGGTAATGTTTCATTTAATCCATGTTTTAGGTGTTTCCAACCATGCATGCTGTGCTGACCTACAAAATAAATTCCAAATGAAAGTAATAAGGGTAGCATTGATGAAAGCATTAAATATATTAAAGTAAGAGCCATTAATTTGGATTTGTTTAAAAGAGCCAAAATTAAACCCAAAATAACAATTCCAATTTGATACATAAATAATTGGTTATGCGAAATATGGTTAATAGTATTTACAGCTTGTAAATCTGGTATTTGTAGCAAAAATAGATCCAACTCATCGAAGTGGAATAATAAAATTATTAATAAAGATATTAATCCCCATAAAAATGATTGCAATCCGTACTTTAATTTCCACTCCTGGTAATCAGCTTGTCCAAAATGCCAAGCCGAATAAAGAATGAAGATAATTAATGCTAAGGAAGGAAAAACAAGCCAAACCGAACCAATTAGGGCACTTTTAATTAAATAATTGACTATAAAATAAGTATATTCTTTGGCGTTTATATTCGCTTTTTGTGTAATATGATCTAATGCACCATGTGACAAGCCAACTGTAAAAAAACCTATGCCAAGAAGAAGCCATGAAATCGATTCTGATTTTAAATAATTAAGTATTAAGAAAAGAATGGTAAAAAAAAAAGGTAAAATTAAAATAGGTAATGTTTTGGTTTGTTGATAAATATCTTTAATTGCTGTTAAAATAAAAACCCTTTTGGGTAATCTAAAAAAAATTGAAAACTCTTGGAAAAGATTGGTTTTTTCTCCCATGAAACTTAAAACCTTTACAATAGGTACCTTTTGAAATAATGTTTCAAAAATTGGTTTTCCATATTCAGGCTGATCATTTAGTATTTTAAGTAATAGCCTATCGTAAAATCTAAATCTTTGCTTTTTTATTTTTCTATTAAAAAAATAATTGTTTTTTATATTTTCTGCTAGGGCTAATGCATCTTCAGACATGGCATGAAAGGCATAACCTGTAGTTGCTTTTAATAGATTAGCCTTAACGCCCATATATATCCAATTTTCCCCGAAATTTTCAATTTGCATTTGCGAAGAGGTCATAGGTAAAACTCCTCTTTCTGTTTCAATAATTTCAAAAGTAATGCCTAATTTATTTACGTAATTATCAAATATTGTATTGGCTTCAGCTTCTTCCATAATGGAATTCCCGAATCTGGTAACTTCAACCAATGCATAATCACGATCAAATGGAAGCATATAAATAAATTGTGTGGCATTATTTTGCTCTATCCTAAAATCCATCATCATAATGGAATCTATATCGAAAAATTGGTTTGGAGTTTTAATTTTCCAACCATAAAAAGATTGGAATAAATGACTTTGATGTTTTTTAGGTAATAAATAATTGGGCGGGCGACTATCAAAAACTTTATCAGCGAATATAATTTCACTCTTTAAATTAATTTCAAATGTATTATTTGTAATTTTTGGGTTTTCTGTTAATTGAGAATCATATAATCTAAATTGATAATCATTCAACACATCTTTGGTATTATTATATAAATCAATAGATTTTACATAATAATATCTAAGTGGATTAATTACTTGTTTGGAAATTCCTCCAATTTCTAAACAATCCCAACTTTTGCTTACAAGCGTATTTAACTTTAGCCTCAAGAGTTCTTCTTCAGTGGCCCAAAAACAAAAAGTCTTGTCATTTATACTTTTACTATTTGGTTCAATTACGGCAAAAGTTTTATCATTAAGTATTCCATTTTCGTGAAGTCTTAAAATTAACAAGCAATTGGAGGCACCTAGTCCTACAAACAAAAAATCAAACTTATTTGACAATTCTTTTAACACAAATTTTATTGAAATAATTATTGTTGGAACCTAATAAAAAAGGGAAGGTAAATTTGTAAATTACCTTCCCTTTCAATTAAAAAGTAAAATTATTAGTCTTCTGAATTTCTACTTAAAGCGTAAATAACTAGACCAAAACCAATTTTGTTTATAGCATCAGCGATGTTGTAAACAATATCCATTGCATGACTAGCAGCAGCAGGATCGCTTACCAATTGAATACCGAATAATCCACCTGGTGTTCCTAAAATGTATCCCAATGGATAAATTGCCCAACCTACAAGTACAAACCAAGCTAAAACTCTTGTTGCTTTAGCAACTTGCGGTCCAGCAGTTTGAGCCAATTGAGCCACTTCGCCAAACCAAATTAGGTAAGCAATGTAGAAATAAGCAGCACCTGAGATTACACCCCATAGCACGCTATTTCCTCTGTCAATTGTTTCGCCAAAGTAACCAGTAACTAACATCACTAATGATGCAAAAATTAACTTCCATAATAACCCAATTTTAGCGCCTGCTTTTTTGGTAATTAAATAAAATTCTACACACATTAAAGGAACAGTTAAGATCCAATCAACGTAACGGAAAAATGTAGGTGAATCTCCAGTTTCTAAATTGTAGCCTCTCATATAATAGTAGTGAACTGCGGCAATAAAGGTGATTAATCCCGAAACAAGAACAGAAGTTCTCCATTTTTGTGAAGTGTTGTTTAATTCAAAAAAGAAAAAAACAGATGCGGCCATCATGGCCATTGTTCCAATAAAGAACGTGAATGCAACATAGTTGTCGCTCGCAATTTTTAAATGTTCCATATATTAATTAAATGTTTTACAAGAGTATAAACTATCGTGTTTTACAAAAGTTTTAAAAAATTAAAAAATATTTTTTTTTGCCATTTTGTCCACTTTATAATCAATTCAGTTTATTCTTTTATTATTTTCACTCAAATTTTTAATGGTTATTGATTTTAAAATATTTTTTTTATGATATTTATTTCATGCCTTGATTTTTGTTCTAATTAATTAAATGAATGATTTAAATGGAATCTTTCGATGTATTATAAAATCAATTTCGGAAAACCCTCTAAGATAAATTTAACTTATATCAAAGGCTTTCCACTTGCTTCCTTCCTCCACTAGGCATCATACCAAATCTAGTCATCCAACGTTAAGTAATTGTTTTAATCCACATCTGTTTAAAAGTAAAACATAAACAGATGTCGCAATTAATCATATTTGATTTCAACTAAAACCCAGTAAAGATATGGCTAAGAAAGTTGCAGCAAAAAAAGTAAGCAAGCCAAGAGTAAAGGCGAAAGTAAAAGAAGAAAAAAAGATTTTCGTACTCGACACATCGGTTATTCTATATGACCACAATGCCATCAAAAATTTTCAAGAACACGATGTAGCCATTCCCATCACGGTTTTAGAAGAGCTTGATAATTTTAAAAAAGGTAATGATACCCTCAATTTTGAAGCCCGCGGTTTCATTCGTTTTTTAGACAAACTGTCGGGTGAATACACCCTATCTGAATGGATTAATATCAATGGCCCTACTCGTGGCAGATTTAAAGTAATCATGCACGAAAAAAGCAATATAGATGCACAAGTAATTTTTGGAGAAAGAAAACCCGATCATCGCATTTTGAATGCTGCATTGGCCATGAAACAACAGCACCCTGACCGCAAAGTTATCATGGTGACCAAGGATGTGAACCTTAGGCTTAAAGCCAAATCCTTAGACCTACATGCCGAAGATTATGAAACAGGAAAAGTAAAAAACCTCGACACATTGCACACTGGCCATAGGGTGATTGAAAAAGTAAAAGCCTCTGTGATTGATGAAATATATGCCAAAGGTTTTGTGAGCTATGATTTTGTGTTGAAACAAAAGCCTTATGCCAACCAATATTTTGTATTGAAAAACGATAAGAACTCGGTTTTGTGTTTCTACAATTCGCAAAACGAAAGTTTAGAACGCGTGAATAAAGTGAGTGCTTATGGCATAAAACCTCGCAATGCCGAGCAATCTTTTGCTATGCATGCGGTATTAAATCCAAACATATCTTTGGTTACCATTCAAGGTGTGGCAGGCACCGGAAAAACCTTATTGGCCTTGGCATCGGCCATGGAGCAAAAATCAAACTACCGTCAAATATACCTTGCCCGACCTATAATCCCACTAAACAATAGAGATATCGGCTTCTTACCAGGTGATGTAAAATCGAAGATTAACCCATACATGGAACCTCTTTGGGATAACCTAAAACTGGTACAGAACCAATGGAAAGAGAGCGATAAGGAATACCAAAAGATAACCGACATGGTGAACCAAGAGAAACTAATGGTGACACCGCTTGCCTATATCAGGGGAAGGAGTTTGTCGAATATTATGTTTATCATAGACGAGGCGCAAAACCTTACCCCTCTTGAGGTGAAGACCATTATCACCAGAGCAGGTGAAGGCACTAAGATTGTGTTTACAGGAGATATTTTCCAAATAGACACCCCTTATCTTGATTCGCAATCCAATGGATTATCATACTTGATAGACAAGTTGAGAGATAATCCGCTATATGCCCATATTACCCTTGAAAAAGGAGAAAGAAGTGAATTGGCAAATTTGGCGAATATGTTATTGTAGTAAGCTATGGGAATGGGTTTCCGTCCTTTTCTATCATAGGTGTTTTAAAGCAAGGTATATGTTGTTGAACCCCTTCGGGGTTCCGCAAGAACTGTGCTATTTTGCCGTAGGTTTCACCTACGGCTATTAATATTTTACCCCTTCAGGGTAAGCTAATTTATGATATCGAAAAATTAAGATATTAATCTCATCTGGTTTACACATTGCTTATACACTTTTGCCTTAGGTTTCAACAAAGGTTATCATTTTGCTTAACAATATTTACAATGTAAGGAGGAATTGGCTATTTGCGCTGGCATTCCCCCTTTGAAGGGGGTCAGGGGGATGTTGCCAATGCTCGTATTAATCATACTTAAAAACAGTAAACCTATTCACAACGATATCCTTCAGGGAGTTGGTAATTGCTTTTTCTAATTAAAATATTAAAGCTAAATTGCGACTCATTTTATGAGTGAAAATTCAATAGATTATTCGAAATATCAAGCCGTTATTGGCCTTGAGGTACATGCGCAAATGCTTACAAAAAGTAAGGCATATTGCTCAGATGCATACGACTATGGTTCAGACCCTAATACCATCATTGGTCCTATAAGCCTTGGTCATCCTGGCACTTTGCCTAAACACAACAAAGAAGTGGTGAACTATGCCATTAAAATGGGATTGGCCACTCATTGCCACATTGCAGAATACCAATACTATGCCCGTAAAAATTACTTTTATGGCGATTTACCTAAAGGATACCAAATTACCCAAGACAAAACCCCTATTTGCACCAATGGTTATATTGAGATAAAAACCAAAGATGGTGCAGAAAAGAAAATTGGCATTACCCGTATTCACATGGAGGAAGATGCAGGTAAGAGTATGCATGACCAAGATTTGTATGATACCCTTATCGACCTAAATCGTGCAGGTGTGCCGCTAATTGAGATTGTATCTGAACCAGACATCAGAAGTGGTGAAGAAGCTTATTTGTATCTTACTGAAATCAAAAAACTATTGAAATACCTCGAGATTTGTGATGGCAATATGGAAGAAGGAAGTCTGCGTTGCGATGCCAATATCTCGGTGATGATAAAAGGTGCTGACAAATTTGGAACGAAGGTGGAAGTAAAAAACATGAACTCTTTCAGAAATGTGCAAAGAGCGATTGATCACGAAATAAAACGTCAGATTGAAGCCATTGAAGCAGGTGAAACTTTACGCATGGAAACCCGCACTTTTGACGCTTTGAAAGGCACTACAGCTGCTATGCGTAGCAAAGAAGGAGCAAGTGATTACAGGTACTTCCCTGAGCCAGATTTACCACCATTGCGCATCACCCCTGTGTATATTGACAATATCAAACAATTGATGCCTGAATTACCAAAGGCCTTGTTTGAAAAATATACCAAGCAATTTGGTTTGAATGAATATGATGCCAATGTGTTAATTGATGATAAAGACACTGCCACCTATTTTGAAGAGGTTTTGTCTCACACAAAAAACACCAAATCAGCAGCCAATTGGGTGATGGTGAATGTGAGGTCTTATTTGAACGAGCAAGCTTTACACATCAAACAATTTATTATTAAACCGGCTCAAATAGCCGAAATCATTGCTATGATTGATGAAGGAAAAGTGAGTCACAGTGCGGCACAACAAAAGATATTCCCTGCATTGATTGAATCACCAAGCAGTTCGGTGTTGAGTATTGCTGAGAGCCTAAACTTATTGCAAGAAAGCAATTCAGACGAATTGCAAGTTTGGATTGATGCTGCCATTGCCAAATTCCCTGAGAAAATAGCTGAATACAAAGCGGGTAAAGTGAGCTTGGTGGGCCTTTTTATGGGTGAAGTAATGAAAGCAAGTAAGGGCAAAGCCGACCCAAAAGTGGCGAGTGCTTTGTTAAAAGAAACCTTAGACAAAAAATAGAAATGAAAAAAATAATAAGCATACTTAGCCTTGTTATCCTGATTGCCTCATGTGGCTCGGGAGATAAGAGCAGTGAAAAGCAAAACGGATTTAAACTTAGTGGAAAGATAAAAAACACCACTGGCAGTATTAGTATTCAAGAAATAACGGCTACAGGCCTTGTGTTTCTTGACTCTTCAAACATTGCTCCCGATGGTAGTTTTGAATTAAATGGAAGCATTCCTGAAAAAACTTTCTGTACCATTCGCTTACCCAAAGGCGATGTGATAGTGGTGATAGATTCTACCAGTAATATTCAATTGGATATAGATGCTGATAAGGTTGAGAACTATACCGTTAAAGGCTCTGAAGAAAATATTGAGTTGCAAAAATTATTCTTAATTAATAATGCTTCATATGCTGAAATGCGTAAGCTTGAGGAAAAATATGCCATGTATGGCGAACAAGTGCCTCCTGTTGAAGTACAAGAGCAAATCAGAAAGCAATTTGATAGTTTGACAACTGCCAACAAAGCAGCTATAAAAGAATACATTTTAGGTTTACAAAACTCTATGGTGCCTTATTTTGCTACGAGTTTCTTAATGCCAGAAGCCGATTTTGAATTATTTAAAGAAGTAGACAACAAACTTTATCCAAAGTTTTCATCTTCTAAATATGCCACTGCTTTACATACGCGTGTGCAAGATTTGGCTAAAACTGCCATTGGTTCAGAGGCTCCAGACATTGTTTTGAGCGACCCTTTTGGCAAACAAATAGCCATGTCATCATTAAGGGGCAAATATGTATTGGTAGATTTCTGGGCTAGTTGGTGTCGTCCTTGTCGTGAAGAAAACCCAAATGTGGTGAAGCTTTACAATAAATACAAAGCCAAAGGATTTGAAATTTTCAGTGTGAGTTTGGATGATAACCGCGATGCATGGACCAAAGCCATCAATGATGATAAGCTATTGTGGACACATGTGAGTGATTTGATGAAATGGAACTCAGCAGTAGTTAAACAATACAGCATTGAAGGCATTCCTTTTACCGTTTTATTAGACAAAGAAGGAAAGATTTTAGGAACCAAATTAAGAGGCGAAGCCCTAGAAGGAAAGCTTAAAGAAATATTTGGGTACTAATAATAATTAGGAATTAAGAATTATCAATTAAGAATTAAAAGTGGTTTCTACCCTATCAACTGACAACTATCAACTGACAACCATCAACTAACATGCAAGACATACATTCATCAAAAGCTCCTGAACCAGTTGGTCTTTACCCACATGCAAAAAGGGTTGGCGACTTATTGTTTTTATCAGGAGTAGGCCCACGCGAGAAGGGCACCAAAATTATTCCAGGCGTTGAATTAGACGAAAATGGTAAAATCCTTTCGTATGATATAGCCAAGCAATGCCATTCGGTGTTTCAAAACATTCGTTATATATTGGAAGATGCTGGAAGTAGCTGGGATAAAATCATTGATGTAACGGTTTTCTTAACCAATATGAAAGACGATTTCCCAATATATAATAAGATTTGGGCTGAGTATTTTAAAGAAAATCCTCCATGCCGTACCACCCTTGAAATTAACTGTCTGCCTACCCCAATTGGCATTGAGTTAAAGGTGATTGCGCAAATATAAAAGCATGATATTAAACCAAATTCACAGAAAACTTTGTAGCTTGATGGCTAAAACCTATTTTCGCCATCCGAAAAATTAGATAAACAAAACAACAAAAACAGATTATGGCAAATACCGGTGACTTATTTAAAGGTGCATTTATTAAACATAATAACGAACTATGTCAGGTAATGGAATACCAACATCGTACCCCTGGAAACCTTCGTGCTTTCTACCAAGTGGTACTTCGTAACGTAAAAACTGGGAAACAAATGGAGCACCGCTTCAGAGCAGGTGAAAGTGTTGAGATGATTCGTGTTGAATTTAAAGAAATGCAATACTTGTACAAAGACGGAAACAGCCTAGTGGTAATGGATCCTGAAACCTTTGACCAAGTATATATCGAAGAATCATTGGTTGGTGATGCTGCTAAATTCTTAAAAGAAGAAATGATGCTTAAACTTTCTTTTGAAGGTGATGTGGCTATTGGTGCAGAAGCTCCAACATTCGTTATATTAGAAATCACATATGCAGAACCAGGTGTTAAAGGCGATACAGCTACCAACACATTGAAGCCAGCAACATTAGACAATGGCGCTCAAGTAATGGTTCCATTGTTTGTGAATGTAGGTGATAAAGTGAAAGTAGATACCCGCACTGGAGACTATGTAGAGAGGGTTAAATAATATACTTCAAAACACTATAAAGAAAGGCTGGAACGAAAAGTTTCAGCCTTTTTTGTATTAAATCTTATTGAAAGTTACCACAAATAGGGGCTGACAATACTCCAAGAAAATATTTACGTTGTCAAAGGACAATATTATTATTACGTACACGTTAGAAACAAAACTAAAATTATGAAATACAAAATTACTCTTTTGACAATCTTGGTAATTTCAATATGTTTATGTGCATTTGGTTTTTGGGTTGACAGCGACCCAAGGAATCCAAATGTAATGACAACTGTGTTTGAATTCGTAATAATGATTATTCTAGTTTTTGTAATTTTAACTGGACTAAATTTCGCTACAACATATACATTCAAGAAAGTTAAGCAATGGGTTTCCTAACAAAATATTTTTTATCGGCAGACATTTAAGCTGTATTTAAACTAAACATGCTGCACCCTACAATATTTAGCAGCAGCTTTGCCAAATGCTCGCAGACACCAAAGCTTTTGCAAACAAGGTCGCTTAGCGAAAGACTTTATTTTTTTTTGCAAAAGTCCATTAAAAATTGTATTATTGTTAGGAGTAGATCGGTAGACAATGGTTTCAAACGGCATTAGGCATAGCTCCAAAACGATATTGATAATGTTGTAGCTTTCTTTTTTCTTGATACTTCGACTCCTCTCATTATAAATTCCAACGAAACATCCCGCTGAGCTGGATAAGACTTGCCTAAAACCTTGGAAAATGTAATTTGCTTTTTCTTGCAGCGCTTACTAAGTGCTCATGAAGAAGCAAAGAGCTTGAAGAGATTAAATAGGCATGAGCTAAGTATGCTTACTTATGCCCACCATCCACAAAAAAACAAAAACATTTTCCGGCAAATTTTATGAATGTCGCTTGAAATGCAAGCCGATCGCAAAGCCAATATCTTGTGAGGCTATTTATCTAATTTTATATTTTCAATTGTCGCGAAATACTTACAATTGTATAGGTTGTACAATTCAATATTTTAATACATTTGTAAGATGAAAAAACAAATACTATCTATGATTATTGGAGCGGCTTGCTCTCTTTCAGCATTTGCGCAAATACCAAACAATAGCTTTGAAACCTGGTCTTCAGTAGGAGGCTATAATGTCCCAGATTCTTGGGGCAACTTGAATTCAGTTACTAGTTTGTTAAGTGTTTATACTTGCACGAAAGGCACGCCCGGAGCGGTAGGAACAGCCTATTTGAAACTAACTTCAAAAACAGTTGCAGGCATGGGAGTTGTTCCAGGTATTGCTGTAACAGGTACTATTGATATTGCTTCAATGAAACCAAAAGGGGGATTTCCTTTAACTACCCGACCTCAATCATTAACAGGCAAGTGTCAATACATGTATGGTGCATCACCTAATGATATCGGATTCATGTCTGTTACACTAACAAAATGGGATGCTAATACCAATACTATCTTGCCTATTGCAAGTGGTATCAAAAATCTAACTGGCATGGAAATGAGTTGGGCTGATTTTACCATTCCTCTTACCTATGTGAGTTCTGCAACTCCCGATACTGCTATGATTGTATTATCAGCAAGTGGTGCTACTCCATCTAATGGAAGCTATTTATATGTAGATAATTTAAACTTTTCAGGAGCTGCTACAAGTGTAAGCGAGTTGAATGCGAATCACCATGTTTCAATTTTCCCTAATCCAAGCTCTCAAAATGAGATTCATGTTTCTGCTAACAATGAAAAAATACAAAGAATAGAAATAATTAGTATTGAAGGTAAATTGGTTCAACAAATTGAATTGTCAAACCCATCAACCGAAAATGCTTTTGATGTTTCAGCATTGCAATCTGGTCAATACCTTGTAAAATTACATACAACCTCTAGCGTATTTACAAGCAAGTTTATTAAACTATAAAGTATTTATGAGAGGTTTATTTATAGCCCTGTTGTGCATTAACAGCAGGGCTTTTGCCCAGCAAGCGCTGCCTATTCCAGATACATTAAGTGGCAATAATTTTAACCTAAGAATGCACAAGGATAGTGTGCAATGGTTTCAAGGCAAGATAACCCAAACACTCTCATTTAATGAATACAAATACCTTGGACCTACGCTTATTTTATACAAAGGTGATGAGGTAAATATTTCTGTTAAAAATGAAATAGGGGATACCACCACAGTGCATTGGCATGGCTTACATGTGCCTGCCATTTGGAATGGAGGACCTCATTCACCAATTTTAGATGGAGATACTTGGAAGCCCAATTTTACAGTGCTCGACAATGCATCTACCTATTGGTATCACCCGCATTTTGATAAAAAGACTGCCTTGCAAGCCATTAAAGGAGCTGCAGGTTTAATCATAGTTAGAGATAAAGAAGAGGCTGCCTTAGCTTTGCCAAGAACCTATGGAGTGGATGATATTCCTTTGGTTGTTCAATGCAAACAATTGGATGCCGATAATCAAGCCATGCCAAGGGGTATGCAAGATAGTACCTTGATGGTAAATGGAGCCATTAACGCCTATGTTAACTTGCCTGCTCAAGTTATTCGATTTAGATTACTGAATGCCTCGGGTGAGAGAAGTTTTAATTTTGGATTTTCTCAGAACAAAAGCTTTTATGTTATTGGCAATGATGGAGGTTTGCTTAAAAAGCCAGCAGCAACCACCAGAGTGAGACTTTCACCAGGGGAGAGGGCAGAAGTATTAATTGATTTATCGGGTATGAATACCCAAAGCTTGTATTTGATGAGCTATGCGTCAGAGTTGAATGTAGGTGTGCAAGGCGGACCTACTATGCCTATGCCACCAGGCAGTCCACCCATGGATAGCCCATTGAACGGCATTGATTTTAACATCCTTAAAATACAGGTGGTAGAACAAAATGCAAACGCTATTACTAGTATTCCTAATTCATTGGTTACATTATTGCCTTATGAAGAGAAAAATGCAAGTATTACAAGACTTATTAATATTACTGCCAAAGATTCACTAACCATGGATGGCCCTTTCTACTTTAACGACAGCACTTTTGATATGATGCGCATTGATTATACCATTCCCTTAAACAGTACTGAAATATGGAGTATTACCAATAAATCAATGGTGGCACATCCTTTTCATACCCATGATGTACAGTTTTACATTTTGGATAGAGATGGAAACCCAACACCAGAGCGAGAAAGAGGACGGAAAGATGTGGTTTTGGTGGAGCCAAATGAAACCGTTAGAATCATCATGAAATTTGAAGATCATGCAGATACCATAGTGCCATATATGTACCATTGCCATGTATTAATGCATGAAGATGATGGCATGATGGGTCAGTTTATGGTAGTGCCTGCTAGTAGTTCAAGTATTCCAAGGCTTGAAAAAAGTGCCTATTTGTTATACCCAAATCCGAGCAATGGCAAGGCTCATCTTGATTTGAATGACATAGGAAATAAGCCTGAAATAATAGTTGATGTATATGATAGTAAAGGTTTACATTTGATGAGTATGACGGAAGAAAATTCGAACAAACAGAGTTTGGATTTGGATTTAAGTTCATTAGCCAATGGCCTATATTTTTTGCATATCAACAAACAAACCTATAAATACATCAAAGGAAATTAATTCAAAACTAAGTAATGAAAAATAAAACCATCAAAACCCTAATCGCCCTTTGTTTATAAGCTATTTGTATTGCTTCATGTAAAAAACATTGCGAAGCCAAACCTTGTCATAAACATATCAATACCGATACAACCGCAACTGTTGGATAAATACATGAAAGCCTTATTCCCATTGCAGGATATTGCTTTCAACTTGTAATTTATTATTATTTATAATCCGCTAAAATAATACACATAAGAATCTGTGTTTACAGTTTTCTTAAGCCATAGTTCCTTGGATGCCAGTCTTTGGATGTTATAAAGAGAAGTATCAGAGCCTAAAATAATAACCACATCTTCGTTGTCATTCTTAAATGACCAAGTTCCGTCTGTCACTGTTCTGGTTGGGAAACCAAAAATATTACCTTCGATTGTACGTGTAGCCGTATGGTTGTTTTTAATCGTATAAATATAAGTTGAACCACTCATATCTTGTGTACTTCCATTTTTCTCATACCTTGTCAAAGTCCATGTATTGGTAAGTCTATCTTCCCTTGATATTAAAGAAATAATAGGATCATCAGATCCTTTTTTACATGATGGAACTGTAACCGATAGTATTGCTGTAAAAACGATTACAGCAATAAGTAAATTGCTTTTTTTCATAATAATGTTTTGTTGCTAAATTATTGAGCAGCAAAACTGAGCATTTGCCTAAGGCTCCTGTTACAAGATAATAAGAATTACTTGCTTGATTAGTGCAAAGACGATTAATATTTTATTTAGAATCAAAAAGAGGTTTTGTTGCAAGCCAAAAGACAATTGGCAGCAGATGCTAAGGCACTGTAAGTCCTAAAAATAAGCTTGGAGAAGGAATATTTGAAGCTAGATGAGTGTGCAGTGGACCTAAGAAAGAGAGAAATGAAAGCATAACAAAAATTAAGTTAAACCAAGTATCTGCATTCTTTTTCACAACGATTTCAAATGTATGGTGACCAAATGCTGCTAATAAAGTACCCAAAATACATGATATCATTAATGCTTTTGGGTTGACCAATTGAGAGAAATCAACTGAAAGCATGTGGCAATAAAGATAGTTATATCCAATGCCAGCTATACCTGCCAATGAACCTGCTAATAGGCCATGAATAAAAGTTTTTCTCATCTTAAGTAACTTTATAAAGAATACAAATCTATGATTATTTCAATCTAAGGATTTGTTTTTGTATAATTTTCAAAGTCGAAATTTCTGAGGCCTAATTTTAACTAACAACTTAAGTTTTGTAAATGAAGTTTCACTCTTCGACTTTTATGCAATATTCATTGATGAATTTTTTAGCATTAGGGTTCACCTATGATATGCTAATTTCTTTTTTGTCGTGAAAGCTTAAAATAGCGGTGTCCTAGTTGGTATTTACTGAATCAATGGTTATTTCAACACAAATTGTGTCTACCTGTTTTTTCCATACTTCGTTCATCTCCAAAATCGAATCAATATAATTTCAGAAGTAATTAATAGGTATATGCGATTGTTTTTTGTTAGTAGAACTGGTATAATACGCCAGAACAATTAAACCAATTTGAATTGATTGGGATAGGTTTTTATTCGTTATTTTTTACCATCAATCCTTACCTTTTGAAAATAGTTTAAGTTTCTGCAAAACACTTTGATAAGATTTTTTGTCTTTTATTTAGACTAATTACAGATAATAATTTATTTTTGTAGGCTAAGTCTAAAAAAGATTTACTAAAATGTCTGAAAATCAAGAAGTAGATATAATTGACGAGGTTATAAGTCAAGATTACAAATACGGTTTTAGCACCGATATTGAAATGGAGACTGCACCTATGGGTTTGAGCGAAGAGATCGTTAGATTTATCTCGGCTAAAAAAAACGAACCCGAATGGTTGTTAGAATGGAGGCTTAAAGCTTATCGTTATTGGTTAACTTTAAAAGAGCCTACATGGCAAAATTTCAGCTACCCCAAAGTTAACTATCAGGATATCATATTTTATGCTGCCCCAAAGCAAAAAATAACATTAGATAGTCTTGATCAGGTTGATCCTGAATTACTAAAAACCTTCGAAAAGCTTGGCATTAGCTTAACAGAACAAAAGCGTTTAACGGGCGTTGCTGTTGATGCGGTGTTTGATTCAGTGTCGATTGCCACCACTTTTAAAGAACAATTAAAAGAAAAAGGGGTTATCTTTTGTGCTATCAGCGAAGCTGTGCATGAACATCCTGAACTTGTTAAAAAATATTTAGGCTCAGTAGTTCCAGCTACCGATAATTACTATGCAGCTTTAAATTCAGCTGTGTTTAGTGATGGTAGTTTTGTATATATTCCAAAAGGTGTTCGTTGCCCAATGGAGCTTTCAACCTATTTTCGTATTAACGCTGAAAATACAGGTCAGTTTGAGCGTACCCTAATCATTGCAGATGATAATAGTTATGTTAGTTACCTTGAAGGTTGCACTGCACCTATGCGTGACGAAAACCAACTTCATGCGGCAGTGGTTGAATTGGTAACACATGACCATGCTGAAATCAAATATTCAACAGTTCAAAACTGGTATCCAGGAGATAAAGAAGGCAAGGGCGGAATCTATAATTTTGTTACCAAACGAGGAATGTGCGAAGGTGTTCATTCTAAAATTAGTTGGACACAGGTGGAGACAGGTTCGGCCATTACATGGAAATACCCTAGCTGCATTTTAAAAGGTGATTATTCAACTGGTGAATTCTTCTCTGTGGCAGTTACCAACAACCATCAATTAGCTGATACTGGAACTAAAATGGTGCATATCGGTAAGCATACCAAAAGCAGAATTGTGAGCAAAGGTATATCGGCTGGTAAGTCACACAACTCATACAGAGGTTTGGTGAAAGTAAACAAGAGGGCTGAAAAATCTAGGAATCACACGCAGTGCGACAGTATGTTAATCGGGGATAGAAGTGGTGCTCATACTTTTCCATATATCGAGGTAAATAACAACACTTCACAAGTGGAGCATGAAGCAAGTACTTCGAAAATTGGAGAAGATCAATTGTTTTATTGTAACCAAAGAGGCATTGGAACAGAAGAAGCAATTGGACTTATTGTAAATGGTTTTTGTAAAGAGGTATTAAACCAATTACCCATGGAATTTGCGGTAGAAGCGCAGAAGCTATTGGCAGTAAGTTTAGAGGGAAGCGTAGGTTAAAAAAATATAGCAATAGATTAAAAAATAATCAGTGTCATCTGTGAAATCTGTGGCAAAAAATAAAGCGAAATGTTATCAATAAAAAATATAAAGGCAGAAATAGAAGGTAAGAAAATTCTGAACGGAATTAACCTTGAGGTAAAAGCAGGTGAGGTGCATGCGATTATGGGACCCAACGGTGCAGGCAAAAGTACATTAAGTGCTGTGCTGGCTGGTCGTGCGGACTATGATGTGACTGAAGGCTCTGTGACCCTTGATGGTAAAGACCTATTAGACATGTCGGCAGAAGACAGAGCCCGTGAAGGTGTGTTTTTGGCTTTTCAATACCCAATTGAAATTCCAGGGGTAAGTACTACCAATTTCTTAAAAACTGCAGTGAATGAAAAACGTAAATACCAAGGTTTAGAGCCCATGGAGGCAACTGATTTCTTGAAATTGATGCGTCAGAAAATGGAATTTGTTGAAATGGATAAATCATTAACTTCACGCTCATTGAACGAAGGTTTTAGTGGTGGTGAGAAAAAGCGTAATGAGATTTTCCAAATGGCTATGCTTGAACCTAAATTATCTATTTTGGATGAGACGGATTCAGGTTTGGATATAGATGCTTTAAGATTGGTTTCTGAGGGTGTAAACAAATTGCGCAGTAAAGACAATGCCTATATTGTTATTACCCACTACCAAAGATTGTTGGATTATATCGTTCCTGATTTTGTGCATGTATTGTATAAAGGAAGAATTGTGAAAAGTGGAGATGCCAGTCTAGCCAAAGAGTTAGAGTTAAAAGGATATGATTGGATTAAAGCAGAAGTAGAGGCTAATGCTTAAATAATATAGCCAAAGATTGCACTGATTACTCGGAAAAAGAATTAGTGAAATTTGTGTAATCTGTGGCAAAAAAAGAAATACATGTTGTTAGAAAATATTAAATCAGAATACAATCAGTATAAAAACCAATCTGAAGAAAGTGCATTCTTTCTATTGAGAGAAAAGGCATTTGCAGAATTTGATAAGAATGGTTTTCCTACTATAAAAAATGAGGAGTGGAAATACACGAACCTCAAAAGCATTTTCGATAAAAATTTCAAAAGCACTTGTGTATCATCTGCTAATGTAAAAAAACTGTTAGTTGATAGTGTTTTTAATACCATTAAAGCCAATAAATTGGTATTTGTGAATGGCAGCTTCAATCCAGAATTGTCAAATATTATTGAGAAGGACAATGCTATTGTAATTTCTAATTTGGCAAAAGCTAGAAAAGAAAATGCTCATGTTTTTGATGCTCATTTTGCTAAATACGCAAAGATTGAAAACGAATCATTGAACGCCATGAATACGGCTTTGATGAGTGATGGAGCTTTCGTTTATGTGCCTTCAAACAAGAAAGTTGAAAATCCAATCATCATTATGAATGTGGTGGACTCAACTGATATCAATGTATTGAGCCAGCCTCGTAACCTGGTAGTATTAGAAAAAAATGCTGAAGCTTGCATAGTTGAATCGTATATTTCTGTTGGAACTAATGCATCTTTCATCAATGTAGTGAATGAAATTTATGTGGATGAAAATGCCCATTTAGAACATTATAAAATTCAGCAACAAACGGGTGAAAGTTACCAAAACAACTATACACAAATTTTTCAAGAGGCTAATACCAATATCAATCAAGTAACCTTAACCCTTGATGGGACAATGGTTCGTAACAATTTGCATTTCTACATGAATGGCAAAAATTGCGACACGCTTTTATATGGTTTATATATTACAGAAGGTTCAAACCATTTAGATAACCATACCCGAGTTGATCATGCGATGCCTAATTGCCAAAGCAATGAATTGTATAAAGGCATCATGAAAGATAAGTCAACGGCAGTGTTTAATGGTAAAATTATGGTTCATTTAGATGCACAAAAAACCAATGCATACCAAAGAAACCAAAATATATTGTTAGATCCAGAAGCTACGATAAACACAAAGCCTCAGTTGGAGATTTTTGCAGATGATGTAAAATGTACCCATGGTGCCACTGTAGGTCAGCTTGATGAAGAGCCTATGTTTTATTTAAGAAGCAGAGGTATTCCCGAAGATGTGGCTAGAAAAATGCTGTTAAATGCATTTGCTGACGATATTGCAGAAAAGATAAAAATACCAGAATTGGTAGGTTTATTGGAACAATTAATTGAAGAAAAACTTTAATCACTGATTTGAATGACAATAATTTAAATATTGAAGAAGTTGCAACCTGAGTAATAGGTTGTTCAATTAAAGTTCATAAAGCATTAGGTCCTGGGTTACTTGAATCTGCTTATAAAGAGTGTTTGTATTATGAATTATTAAAGGCTGGATTATTTGTAGAAAAGGAAAAGCCAATGCCACTAATATATGAAGAGGTAAAACTTGATGTTGGATATAAAATAGATTTATTGGTTGAAAGAAGACTAGTTATTGAAATAAAATCAAAAGAAGCATTGAATGACATAGATTTAGCTCAAACTTTAACTTATTTAAAAATTGGTGATTTTAGACTTGGGTTATTGATTAACTTTAATGTTACTCTTATGAAAAATGGACTTAAACGCATTGTCAATAGACTTGAAGATTAACCGCAAAGAACACAAAGAAAATAAGCAAAGAACACGAAGAGAGAACTTAGCGAACTTTGCTAAAACCCTTAGCGAACTTAGCGGTAAAAAATAAAATATGTCAAAAATAGATATACTATCAATCAGAGGGCAATTCCCTATCCTTCATCAGAAAGTGAATGGAAAGCCATTGGTATATTTTGACAATGCTGCCACCACCCAAAAGCCTCTATCCGTTATTGAGGCTTTAAATACCTATTATACCAAAGATAATTCAAACATTCACCGTGCTGCGCATACATTAGCTGCTCGTTCTACCGAAATGTTTGAAGATACTCGTAAAACCATTCAAGCCTTTATCAATGCTAGAGAAGTTGAAGAATGTATTTTTACGAAAGGAGTAACTGAAAGCATCAATCTAGTAGCTCAAACCTGGGGCAGAAAATTTCTACAAGCAGGAGATGAAGTTATCATAACCAGTATGGAGCACCATAGCAATATTGTGCCTTGGCAAATGATTTGTGAAGAGAAAGGTGCTTTTCTGAAAGTGATTCCAATAAACGATGTAGGTGAATTGTTGATGGATGAATACGAGAAGTTATTATCACCAAGAACCAAAATGGTGGCTTGTATATGGGTGAGCAATGCTTTGGGAACAATTAACCCTGTTAAAGAAATTATTGAAAAAGCCCATGCTGTAGGAGCAAAGGTTCTATTGGATGGTGCCCAAGCATGCTCGCATTTGGATGTGGATGTGCAATCATTGGATTGTGATTTTCTTTCGATTTCATCACATAAATTATATGGCCCAACGGGTGTGGGGGTACTTTATGGTAAGCGAGAATTGTTAGAAGCCATGCCGCCTTATCAAGGAGGAGGGGAGATGATAAAAGAAGTGAGTTTTGAACGAACAACTTATAATGACATCCCATACAAATTTGAAGCAGGAACCCCAAATATTGGAGATGTAATCGCCTTCAAATACGCCCTAGATTTTGTTAACGAATTAGGTAAAGAAAATATCCGTAATCACGAAAATGAGTTATTGCATTATTTGGTAAATGGCTTGTTGACATTGAATGAAACTGGTGTCATGTCGAGCGGATTCGAGACACATAATTATGCGTTTCCACAAAAACCAATTATATTAATCGGTACAGCCAAAGAAAAAGTATCCGTTCAATCATTCATTATCGAAGGTATGCACCATTTTGATGTAGGCATGATGTTGGATGCAAGAGGTATTGCGGTAAGAACAGGCCACCATTGCACACAACCTTTGATGAATCGCTTGGGATTGGATGGTACAGTGAGAGCATCATTTTCTGTTTATAACACCAAAGAAGAGATTGATTTTTTTATTGAGGCAGTTAGTAAGTTAGTAAAGAAATAGCCACAGATTTCACAGATTGCACTGATGAAATTAATTTGTGTAATCAATGAAATCTGTGGCAAAAAACAATAATATGAGAAAGAGTATTGAGGATATACAGGAAGAAATAATAACAAACTTTGATTTATTCGAAGATGATATGGAAAGCATCTTGTTTTACCTGATGGATTTAGGTAAGAAATTACCTGCTATGCCTGAAGAGTATAAAACGGAAGAGTATATTGTTAAAGGCTGTCAGAGTAAGGTTTGGTTGTTTCCAAGTTTTGTGGAAGGTAAAGTGTATTTTGAAGCAGATAGCAATACTGAAATCACAAAAGGTTTGGTATCTCTTTTGGTTGAAATATGGAGCGGCCAAACACCCGAAGATATTTTGAACAGCGAATTGTTTTTCATTGAAAAAATTGGCATGAGTCGAATGATTGGAAGCCAAAGAAGCAATGGATTTACAAGCATGATTAAACAAATTAAGATGTATGCCTTGGCATACAAAACAAGTCAGTAAAGACGTATAATTATACGTCTTAAAATAAATAAAAAAAATGGAAAACACCACTGATAAACCACTTCGAACATTTGTAGATGTTCAGAATGAAGCCATAAAGGTATTAGAAA
>JBBALJ010000015.1:10241-45143 GCA_040403075.1 Bacteroidia bacterium | reverse complement strand
AATTAGTAAGTTGGCAAATATTGTAAATATCGTTACTATCAAATTTAAAAGTAACATTGAAAATATCTTGCTCAGTTAAATATTCACGTAAACGTTTTTGTAAGGTTTTTTCCTTTGTTATTCGTTTAAACATTGGCTCAATCATAAATGAAGAAGCCTCTAAAATGTAGTTGGATAGACGGTTTACAAAGAATTTATCAATACTATCCCAATTAACTTCTTTTACACCATGAACAATATCAGATAGTTCTTGTAAAAAGATTTTTAGCTTTGGTAATATTTCTCTTTCGTATTGAGGTAAAAGTATATCATCATCCTTTTTTACATTACTTAATGTATAGATTTTAAGTTTTCTTTCTTGTAAAGTAGTATTGGGTTTAAATGTTTGAAAAATAATTAGCTGCCTTGGTGTACCAGTAATAAAATACTCTGCACCATTCATATTAGCTTTATTGGCAGCATCCATTACCAGTTCATCATCAGAAGCATCCCAACTAGCATTTTTTAACTCAATAAAGATTTTCTTATTTGAGTTTGTGCTTGAAGTTAATGTTCCATCAGAAAATTTAGCCGAAGTGGTTCCAGTATTTTGCTCTTGATAAATTTTATCAAACTCTATAGTCTTAGATTCATCTATTAAGTTTTGTATAAGTATAAAAAGTCTTCCTTGAAAAGTCCGTTCGTTGGCTAATTTTTTCATAAATTTTATTTTACAGAATAGCTCATAAAAGTATTTTATATATTCAATTATACATATTAGTACTACATAAATAAACAAAAAAGCCTAACAATTATGATTTATTAGGCTTTATCTGTATAGTTTTTAACCTTATGATATTCTTTTGAATATTTTAAAACTTACAATGTCGATTTAAAATGTGATTTACAAACTCCTCTCAATATAATCAATCAAAGAATGAATGACTTTGATATGAATTTCTTGGGCTCTATCTGCATAAGGGGCATGAGGGGCGCGTATCTCCACATCACATAAACCATTCATCTTGCCACCGTCTTTACCTGTTAAACCCACTATTTTGATGCCTTTGCGTTTGGCTACTTCCATGGCATTTAAAACATTTTTACTATTGCCACTTGTTGAAATACCTAGCAATACATCCCCTTCTCTGCCCACTGCTTCAAGGTATCTGCTAAAAACATAATCATAGCCGTAGTCATTTCCTACGCAAGCCATGTGGCTTACATCACTCATGCTAATGGCAGCAATAGCAGGTCTATCATTTCTGTATTTACCAGTTAATTCTTCTGCAAAATGCATGGCATCACACATGCTACCACCATTGCCACAGCTCAAAATCTTTCCACCGTTTTTAATGGATTCAACCATCAATTTTCCGGCAGCTTCAATGTTCTTAAAATTGTTATCGTCAGACAAAAACTGACTTAAAACGCTATGTGCTTCTTCAAAATGTTGTTTGATGTTGTTCATGTTGGATTATATTCTAAATCTATTAAACTTAACTCATCTATTTATACTATCTGACTGCTTGTTGATATTCCAAACCATCAAAACCTCGCTTTAAACCTCCAAAATGCTTAAGCATTTTATTTGTTTCAGTTTTCTTCTTTACAAGTAAACTAATCGCAGCCTTTACTTCCTTCGAGCCAAAAGGTTTTTTCAAAATGATTTTCATATTCAAAAATCTAATTTATTTTTTGTTTGTAAAAGCTTTTTTACCACCTTCTAAAAACTCAATAAAATGAGGTACTTCCAAATCATAGGCTTTTGGTTGAACCAATAAATTTCCATCACCATCCACTAAGCAATAGTAGGGTTGGGCGTTGGCATTAAACTTACTTATTTGCAAATCGGCATTTTGTTTTCCGATGGTTTTCTTTTCACGGTTATCGTAGGTGCTGGTGTACCATTCGTTTTGAGGTAATTCCGTTTTGTCGTCCACATATAGGGCAACTACTACATAGTCATTGTTCATGCGTTTCAACACCCCTGGATCGCTCCATACATTGGCTTCCATTTCGCGGCAATTCACACAACCATGTCCCGTGAAATCAATAAAAACTGGTTTGTTTACTTTCTTGGCATAAGCCAAGGCTTGCTTGTAATCATAGAAACCATTGATATCATGAGGCAATTTGAAAAGCTCTTTGAATCGCACTTCGCCCAAATCGTTCTTAGGTTCAGCACTTGCATGGCTACTTGCCTTTTTACTTAAATCAAAATCCAAGGTTTCTTGCGGTGGCAAATAGCCAGAAAGCGCTTTTAAAGGTGCTCCCACAAGTCCGGGAATTAAGTATAACACAAAAGCGAATGTTGCTAATGACATTGCCAAACGTGGTACGCTTAAATATGGTATATCGCTATCATGACTGAACTTTAACTTACCTAATAAATACATTCCCATCAAACTGAATATAACAATCCAAATGGCGATATACACTTCTCTGTCTAATAAACCCCAGTGGTAGGTTTGATCTGGTATTGACAAGAATTTGAAGGCAAAAGCCAATTCTAAAAATCCAAGAACCACCTTTACTGAATTTAACCAACCACCGCTCTTTGGCAAATTTTGCATGGCAGAAGGAAACATTGAAAACAAGGTAAAAGGCAATGCCAATCCAAAACCAAAAGAGGCCATCCCTAATAAGGGTTTCATAAATTTACCGCCAACTGCTTCAATCAATAAACTACCAACGATTGGACCCGTGCAACTGAAAGAAACCAATGCCAAAGTAAAGGCCATAAAAAATATACCTACAAAAGAACCCATGCTTGATTGTGAGTCCACTTTATTTACAAATTGATGAGGTAAGGTAATTTCAAACATCCCTAAAAACGATGCTGCAAAAACGATGAAGATAACGAAGAATAAAATATTTGGAACCCAATGTGTGCTAAGCCAATTGCCGAAATCAGGACCAAGACCAAACAAGGCAAACACCAATCCCAAGGATGCATAAATTCCAACGATAGACAATCCAAAAGTCATGGCACGAGTGATGGCTTGACCTTTATTAGCGCTCTTTTTGGTGAAGAAGGTTACTGTCATAGGAAGCATTGGAAAAACACAAGGTGTAACAACGGCTACTAAACCTCCTAAAAAGGCAAAGAATAAAAAAGCCAGTAAAGATTTTTGGTTACCACCTGCTACATCTGAAGTGCCGGTCAATTGGTTGTTCGAAGGCTGATTTGCAGATGCACCAATCGTTATTGAAGTATCAGTCATTTGTTCGGAAACCTTAGTGGTATCAATGGTTTCAGGTTTAGCTTCAATAGGTGTAGCAACAGAAGCAGCAGCCTCAGTCACTTTCAATTTAAATTCCAAATCATCCTCAAAATTCACACACATACCACTCACCTCTGAGCATTCTTGAAACTCAACGGCTATTTTAATAACAGGATTTGCTTGTAATATTTTTACCTTTTGACGAAACTCAGCCTTGTGAAAGAACTTAGACACAGTGCCATTCCACACATCGTCAAAAATCTTTTTTGTACCAATCGGTTTTAACTTTCCAATAATTTTATATGAAGGATGCTTTTTAAAATCAAAAAATGCCACAATCGGGCCAAGGCTTGCATCAAAGTCGTTGGCATACATGTACCAATCTTTTTCGATAGGGCTTTCAAAAATCAATTCTACCTCATCCCCTACTTTTATTTCTTTTTTGTCGGTAGTTAAAATCCATTTGGGTTTCTGCTTAACTTGTGAAAACCCATTGAAACTGAGTCCGACAAACAAAATGGCAACAATAATTTTTCTTAGAAACATAATTCTGATAATTGGTTTGTATTGAAATACGTTAGGAAACAAAAATAAGATTTCTTGACAAACTGCATCATAAAATAGTCTTAAACTGAGATATGTCTAATTTATACCTGACAATTTTTTTGTACAAATAGCTCATTTGTTGGTAATATGCTGTAAAAGCTAAATCGAACAGCTACACAATTTTAAAGTATAATTTTACTTTTGTTTGTTAAGAATTGTACATGATGAAGAAGGCACTAAGTATTCTATTTTGTTTGATACATATTGGGTTGTTTGCACAGAACGAGCCTGTGGCAACACCTATTAAAATGACTGTGCAGCAGTATATTGAGAAATATTCAGCCACAGCCGTTGAAGAGATGTTTCGCAGCCATATTCCTGCTAGCATCACACTTGCACAAGGAATACTAGAAAGCGGAAATGGCAATAGCCGATTGGCTATTGAAGGCAATAACCACTTTGGTATAAAATGCAAATCTTGGACAGGAAAAACCATTTTTGAAGATGATGATGCCCTTCAAGAATGTTTTAGAAAATATGATGCTGCCATTGATAGTTACCGCGATCATTCAGACTTTCTAATGAGTGGAACTCGCTATGCTTTCTTATTTGATTTGGACCAAAAAGACTATAAATCATGGGCCTACGGACTTAAGAAAGCCGGTTATGCCACCAACCCTCAATATCCTGAATTGCTGATTGCCTTTATTGAAAAGCACCAATTGCATAAATATGATGAAATAAAACTGAGCGATGAGGAAGACAAAGAATTGAAGGAGGATAAAGCTCAGATTGTGAAAAGCTATGGCCAAGAAATCATCATTAACGAAGTGCCTGCCATTACTGCCAAAGCCAATGAAAGCATCGCACAAATAGCCTTAAATTACGATATTAAAGTGTGGCAATTATATAAATTTAATGATTTAGACAAAAACGCATCCTGCCAAGCAGGTGATACCCTTTACATCAAATCGAAAAAAAATAAAACCTTTATTGAAGAATATACCATTCAAAATGCAGAAACCATGCACCAGTTATCGCAACGCTTTGGTATCAAATTAGAAAAAATACTAGATAGAAACGAGATTTCACTAGGCCAAGAGCCTGCCAATGGAGAGGTAATTTATTTCAACAAGAAACGAAACAAACCTATAAAACTAAGAGATACTAGCAAAGTAAAAGAGGAGATTATCATTGCACCCAACGATAGCAATCCTAAAAAAGTAGATACAACTGTTTACAACCAAACGGTGTATGAGGACCCGATCAAAAACATTGAAACAACCGAGCCTTCAACAGAAAACACCTTGAATTATTTTGACACCTTGGAATCGATGAAGAAAGATTTATCGTTTTTCCATACAGTTCAGAAAGGCGAAACCCTTTTCAGTTTAAGTAAAAAATACAATATTAGGGTGGACGCTTTACAGTTTTTAAACAACCTAAATGGCACAGGATTGGAAGTGGGCCAAAAACTCATCATCAATCCCAATTTGCCATCAGCCGATACCAAAGAGCCACAAGCAACTCCAGGTTATCACATTGTAAGACAAGGCGAAACGATATTTTCCATATCAAAAATGTACAATATCAGCAAAGCCGAACTAAAAGCTACAAATAATCTATCAAGCGATACAATAAAAATTGGTCAGCAATTGGTAGTTGTAAGTGACAAAAAGGTGGAAGAAAAGCCAAAGAGAATCGAACCTGAGTCAAAACCCATTGAAGTAAAACCTGAACCAAAGCCCATCGAATCAAAACCAGAAAAGATTGAGAGACCAGTAAAATCAAGCAATATAGCCAAGGAACACATTTATTACACCTTGAAAAACAGCGAAAACATTGATTCGGTTTGCAAAAAATTCAGTCTATCCATTTCACAATTAAAATCCTTGAATAAGAACTTTGATATTATACATGCCAAAAGCGGAGATGAGATAAGGGTGAAATAAAAAATTAAGGGATGCAACCTTTCGCTGATTTTTAAAATCATAAAAATGATTATAATTGTACAATATTTAAGCACCATACTTATGTTCAAAAACTTACAAAAAGTAATATGTATAGCCTTTTTATCTGTAATATGCCTACAAGCCAATGCACAGATTAAGTTTGGATTTATTTTACCTAAGGGCTACGACAATTTCAATAATAGTGATACTTCAGCCTATATTGAGTTAGCAGTATTTAACGATAATCAAGACACATTAAAATATGTTACCGGTGCAGATGTATATCCTATAAACGGGACTGCTATAAATGGTGTGCATTTCGATATGAAATCACAAACAGTTAATTTTAAGCCAGGAACACCAGGTTATGCAAGTTATAAAAAAGTAAAATTAAATTTAATTCCTGATAGCTTTTTTTATGGTACTCGTTTTTTCACTTTGGGATTAAGAAACATTACCGGTGTTTTAAAATCTCAATTGAATTTTGGATTGGATACTCTCAGAATTATTATAGATTATGATGGACTGAAAATTGGTTATCCAACCCTTTCTATTTCTGATTATAAATTATACCCAAATCCAACTAGAGATGCATTATACATTGAAGGTGTTGAAAGCAAAAACTATATAATTTTTAATGGCATGGGTCAAGAAGTATTTTCAGGCGAAACGGCTAACAACAAAATTGATGTTTCTTCTTTAAAAGAAGGATTATACATTTTAAAATCTGTTACAGATAAAGGAATGTTGATTCAGAAGTTCTTCAAACAATAAATCACACAAATTCATTTCGTAAACGAAGGTACTGTAATATATTGCAGTACCTTTTTTATTATACCTCAGCATGCAGAAACAAAACACTTGGTTCATTTTAGATTTTGATAGCACTTTTACGCAAGTAGAAGCTATGGAAGAATTAGCAGCTATCAGCTTAAAAAACGATCCTGACAAAGAGGACGTCATCGAAAAAATTAAGCAACTTACAGATATGGCAATGGATGGAAAAATGCCATTCAACAAATCTCTGAAAGCTAGAATAGCTCTATTATCTGCAAAGAAATACCACCTAAACATGTTAGTAAACAGACTAAGAAAAAAGGTATCTGTTTCTTTTGCTCGCAACAAGTCTTTCTTTAAAACGTACGAAGGACGTGTTTTGATTGTATCTGGAGGTTTTAAAGAATTTATTGAACCTGTAGTGAAGTCATACAATATCTCGGCAGATTGCGTGTATGCTAATACCTTCACTTACGACAAAAAGAATAATATCATTGGCGCAGATGAAGAAAATTTCTTAGCACAAGACAATGGAAAGGTAAAGCTTTTGAAACACCTGAAATTGAAGGGGGATGTATATGTTATTGGTGATGGTTTTACTGATTATCAAATTAGAGAAGCTGGTTTATGCAAACGTTTTTTTGCCTTTACTGAAAACATCAAAAGACCTTTGGTTATTGAAAAGGCAGATGCAGTAGCCCCTAGTTTGGATGAAATTTTGTTTAGTCAAAATTTGCCAATGGCGCTCTCTTATCCAAAGAGTAGGATAAAAGCATTGCTCATAGGTGAGGAAACCTATTTAGCTGAACAATATTTAAAAAATGAAGGTTACCAAATTGAAAAACTTGCAGCAAAAAGCAATAAAATAGGCAACTCGATACTCAAAGCCTCTCTTGCACTCCTAGCACCAAGCATTCAAATTGCAGATAAAGATCTGGATGAATCCAAATTGGTGAGTCTTTCGGTTTGGGGAGAAGATAAGGCCACATTCAATGTGGATTTGGCAACAAAAAAAGGAATTGCCATCTTCAACTCACCTTTTGCCAATACCAGAAACATTGCTGAACTAGCTCTTCATGCCTTATTCAGTTTTAGTAAAAATACTCAAGCCAAAAATGGTCTAGGTTTTGAATTGATTGGAAAAAAACTGGGCATAGTGGGCTATGAAAACAGTGGCTCTCTCCTATCTGTATTGGCTCAGAATTTGGGCATGGAAGTAAGCTATTATGATGAAAAAGACAGGGCCTCAATGGGAAATGCTGTCCCTGCAAAAAACTTGATAGAGCTTTTGAAGCGTAACGATTTTATAGTTGTATGCCCTTCTCAAACCAGCAACAACAAAGCACTTTTGGGTCAAAAGGAATTGAATCAGATAAACCCAAAAGCCTACCTGGTTCATTTGGCCTCTGAAGAATCATTGGACATGAGTGTCGTTGAAAAACTATTGTCTCAAAATAAATTGAATGGCTTTTATATCGATTGCTTGCATGAAGATACTTTGAAAAAGGCAAGCAAGTTCAAGAACACCCTATCTACTTTACAAAACAGAAATAAAACGAGCGAAACCCAAGAAAACATTGCTAAGTTCATCAGTCAGAAAATGATTGAATATATGAACACAGGCAATACAAGCTCGAGTGTGAACATCCCAAATATTCAATTACCTGAGCTACAAAACTCACATCGATTTATTCATATCCATCATAACAAATCGGGTATTTTAGCGAAGATAAATAGCATTTTAGGCAAACATAAAATCAATATCACGGGTCAATATCTAAAAACAAATGATAGTATTGGTTATGTGATAACAGATGTGGCCAAACAATACGATAAAGAAGTGATTGAGGAACTTAAAGCTATTTCAGAAACCATCCGTTTTAGGGTATTGTATTAAACAATATTCACCTCAGGATTGATATGAATACAGAATTTCAGGTAAACTGATTCTTTAATGGCCATGGCCAAATCCCAAATTTCTTGGCCAGTGGCATTGCCATAGTTCACCAAAACCAAGGCTTGATTTTTATGTGAGCCTGTATTACCTACTACTTTGCCTTTCCAGCCACATTGCTCAATTAGCCATCCTGCGGCCACTTTGGTCATGTTGGTACTAGTTGGGTATCCATCTACTTCAGGGTATTTTAATTTTAAATCATCAAACACCTCATTGGATATTTCAGGGTTCTTGAAGAAACTGCCTGCATTACCTAATACTTTTGGATTAGGTAATTTAGACTGACGAATTTCAATAACCGCATTGCTAATATCTTTTATACTTGGGTCTGTGATGCCTTTTGCATCAAGGGTTTGCTTGATAGCACCGTAGCTAGTATTCAATTTCGGGTTTTTATTCAACTTAAAAACCACACTGTAGATGATGTATTTATTCTTTGCTTCGTTTTTGAAAATGCTTTCACGGTAGCCAAACTTGCACTCAGCATTGGTAAACTTAACCAAGTTTCCTGTTGCAATTTCGATGGCAAACAGATGGTCACAGGTATCTTTAATTTCGGCACCATAAGCACCAATGTTTTGCATGGGGGCTGCACCCACACAACCAGGAATTAGTGAAAGATTTTCTACCCCAGCATAATTATGGTCAACGGCAAACATTACAAAGTCGTGCCAAGCCTCACCTGCCATGGCTTTCACCCAAATATGGTTTTCGTCCTCTTTGGTAATATCCAATCCCTTTAACTCAATTTTGATGACCATACCATCAAAATCAGAGGTCAACAATAAATTACTACCACCGCCAATCACCAAAAATTTGCGTTCTGATAGATTAAAGCTTCTGCAAAGAACCTGTATTTCTTCAGGAGTTTTCACTTCCACAAATTGCGCAGCATTCACATCTATACCAAAGGTATTGTATGGCTTGAGCGATTTGTTTTGGTAAATAATCATGCTTCTTAGTTGGACAAATAAACAAAAGGTTTTTATAAATGTTGAATTTTTTTCAAGTATTATTAAAAAATAACATGGCCAATAAAATGAAGCAAAAGCGAAGCTTTGGCATTAAAGCAAAAACAGATATTTTTACCGCATGAAGAAACTCGTTTATTTATTGCTTTTTGCCTTAATAACAAACCTTTCAAGTAATGCCCAAGCGCCTAAGAGCTATACCTCTTCTGAAATATTATTACAGATAAAAAAACTGAATACCGTTGGCTTTGTGCTATACATAGCCGCCCATCCTGATGATGAAAACACCCGATTGATCGCCTATTTGGCCAACGAAAAATGTTTACGGACGGGCTATTTGAGCCTTACCCGCGGTGATGGTGGACAAAACCTAATTGGGCCAGAGCAAGGAGTGGAATTAGGTGTAATACGCACACAAGAGCTATTGGCAGCTCGAAGAATAGATGGTGGCGAGCAGTTTTTCACGCGAGCTTATGATTTTGGTTTTAGCAAATCGCCAAAAGAAACTTTTAGTAAATGGAACAAAGATTCTTTGCTTTCTGATATGGTGTGGGTGATTCGAAATTTCAGACCCGATATCATCATTACACGTTTTGCCACTGATGGAAGCGGAGGGCATGGACATCATACCGCATCAGCCATTCTAGCTGAGGAAGCGTTTGATGCAGCTGCCGACCCTACTCGCTTTCCAGAGCAATTAAAATATGTGGATGTGTGGCAAACACGTAGGATGTTTTATAACAGCGGTGCGCGTTTTTGGAACCCCAATGCCGACTTAAGTAATTTAATAAAATTAGATGTGGGTGGATACAATCCCCTTTTAGGTAAAAGCTATGGCGAGATAGCTGCCGAAAGCCGTAGTATGCACAAAAGCCAAGGCTTTGGTAGTGCTAAGCAAAGAGGCGAATACTTTGAATACTTTAAACCTTTGAAAGGCGATACCACTGGATTGAAAGATATTTTTGAGGGAATGGATTTTAGTTGGAAAAGAGTGAAGGGTGGCGAGAAGATTGGAAAAATGATTGATAAGATTGTGAAAGATTATAAGGTTGAAAGTCCAAACAAGTCAACTGTAAATCTGAACGAGCTTCGACAAATACTATACCAGGTAATTAATTCAGAAGCATTAAAATATGACAAAAGCAATCTTGAACAAATTAATAATAAAGACAAACAAACTTGTAAGATTATAGCATTGACACAAGGTTTTGTTTTTGATGTAACTTCACCAAAATATGCATTCAGCATAAATGAAAACATACCTATTGATTTCATGCTTATTGGGCGAAATTTAATAACTACAACTAGTATAAACAGACATTATAATATAAATCCTTTAAGCGATTGGTTTTTTGATGGAAGTTTTAGTGATGGAGTAAAAATCAACAACAACAATATCTTCAATTTTAAAGATAGCATTCCTTCTATTTATAAAGAGGCGAAGTTTTTGCTTTCTAACTATACCATTGAGGAACAACTCAGTTTGAATAAAATTCATTGGTTAACAAAGTCCATATCAAACAATCTCTTTAGCATTTCAAGAGAAAGAGGAATTCTCCCTGAGAATGACTTTAATTTCAAGCAAACAATCGGTTTAGGACTAAACGACTACAAACAAAACTTCTATTTAAATAGTCCTTTATCATACAAATGGGTTGACCCAGAAAAAGGTGAACTATATAGACCTTTGGTAATAACACCTCCTGTAATGCTTAACCTAGAGCAAAAAAGTATTGTGTTTTCTGATGACAAACCAAAAGAAATTAAAGTAATTGTCAGAGCTGGAAAAGATGGCTTGAAAATGAAACTTAAAATCATAGTACCGAAGGGTTGGCTAATAGAACCATATTCTGAGGATTACACCAGTTTTGCATATCCTAGTTATGACCATGATTTTAATTTTACTAATAAAAATGAAATTCAAACATATAGATTTGGTTTGTTGCCAACTAAAAATGCTACTAATGGTTTTATAAAAACCCTAGCAATTGTTGATGGAGTTGAATACAGCCAAGGCATCAAAGAAATCAAATACGACCATATTCCTATTCAAACTTTGTTTCCAGAAGCTGAAGCTAAGTTGGTTCGTTTGGATATAAACAAAAAGCTAAAACGCATTGGCTATATTCCTGGTGCTGGAGATGAAGTACAAAGTTCTTTAAGTCAATTGGGTTATGAAGTAATTACCATTACGGATGACATGCTGACTAAAGAGAACCTATCACAATTTGAAGCTATTATTACAGGTGTGCGTGCCTACAACACCAATGAAAAACTAAGTACCTACAAACAAAAACTAATGGACTATGTAAGCAATGGTGGCAACCTGATTGTTCAATACAATACCAATAGTTTTGTTGGTCCGTTTAAAGGCGATATTGGTCCTTACCCTTTCAAAATTACACGTGACAGGGTTACAGATGAAAATGCTATTGTAAATTTCGAATTGCCTAATCATCCTGTTTTGAACACGCCCAATAAAATCACCTCTGCGGATTTTGAGGGATGGATTCAAGAACGTTGTATCTATACCGCAGGAGAGGTGGATGCAAAATACGAGATGCCTCTCAGCATGGCCGACCCTGACGAGAAAGCTAATAAAGGCAGTTTGATAATTGCCAAACATGGTAAAGGTAATTTCATTTATTCAGGTTTGGTATTCTTCCGCGAATTACCTGCAGGTGTGCCAGGTGCTTATCGTTTATTGGTTAACATGATTGAATTAGGAAAATAGGCATTTTAAAATCAAGCATCTAATGAAACTATTTTCACACGACTATTTTATGAACATGGCTTTAAAAGAAGCCGAAAAAGCCTACGAAGAAAATGAAGTACCAGTGGGCTGCATCATTGTGTCGGAGAATAAAATAATTGGTAAAGGTTATAACCTTACTGAACGATTAAATGATGTGACTGCTCATGCTGAGATGCAAGCCATCACAGCAGCAGCCAATTACCTTGGCGCAAAGTACTTGAACGAATGCACCATGTATGTTACATTAGAACCATGCGTGATGTGTGCAGGTGCTATTTTTTGGTCACAATTGGGCACATTGGTTTATGGTGCCTCAGATGAGAAAAGAGGTTTTAGCAAAGCAGGAAATTTACTTCATCCCAAAACAGAAATCGTAAAGGGCATCATGGCTGATGAGGCGGGATTGCTGATGAAAAACTTCTTTAAAAAATTACGATAAATACTAAGGAGTCATTTCAATAATACCTATACTACTGTTTGTATCAATCAATGGATAATCATTAAAATCAACAGATGAGTCTCCATTCAAATCAGTTGTTAGATAACCTAAATCTCCATTCGAACTTCCTATATCCAAGTCAGGGTAGTCGTTAAAATCTACAGAACCATCATGGTTTAAATCTCCAGAGTAAATGAGAAATACCCCATTGCCATCATCCCTCATATTTCCACCTATAGCTTGGGTTTGAGAAGAACTAAAGTCATAAGAAACCCCTGCATTAGTCATAGTAACAGGAGCCGCACTCCAAGTAGCAATAGAATTTCTGTGCCTTAAAACAATGTAATAACTATTGCCACTTGCACCCGTAGCTGAAAATAACACATCAGAAAAGCCGTTGGTTTCTAATAAGGCTTGGGTTGAATAAGCTAATGCAAAGGGCGCAAAATTTTCGTGCAATTCAACGGTAATGGTATCAGCAATATTTGTTGGAGAAACCCCATCAGCACTGAAAGGAGAAGCAAGCATCGTATTTGAATTTAAGTACAAACCTTCTAGATAGGCAGTTAAATAAAGATGTACATCCAATGATAAAGTATTAAGTGAATCTACAAATGAGTAATCCGAGATTCCCGAAGAATTAACTGCTCTAACCCTGTAATAATATTTAGTAAACATCGACAGAGAGTTTACCAATTGACTAAACCCATTAACAGACAGCGAATTATATCCTGATACAATAGAGGTAAAATTTCTATTCAAGGCAACATCTAATAAATAAGAAGATGCTCCACTTGAAGGCGTCCAGTTGGCAGTAAAATCATTTAAGTTTATTAAAGTGTGATTCAATGCCAAAGGTGGGTTAGGTTTAAGAAGAATTGTATCAACTACATAGCTAGAATTAAAACATGAATTAACCGATTTGATGCGAGCATAGTAGGTTGTACCTGCCGTCAAACCTGAAATTGTGGTATGCGTTGAGTTCAAACTCAAACCATTATATCCCGGTAAAATGACATTAAAATTAGGGTCCGTTGAAACATCAATACTATAATTCACCGTGTTTGCAGTTGGGGACCATCCTAAATCAAATGATTGGTTTGTGATGTTTGATGAAAAGAAACTCGATGGGTTTCCTGGAGCTGAATTGAAAACAAAAATAGTTATTGAATCAGTGGTAAGACAGCCACTTGTATCAGACCCAATAGAAGTATAAGTAGTTGTGGTTTGAGGAATCGCAGTAACACTTGAGCCAATAGGTGAATTTAAACTTGCTGAAGGGCTCCATACGTAATTTAAACCTCCTGTTGCTGAAAGTATAACACTATCGCCTGCACATATTGCAAAATTTGAGGCACTAACTTCAATGCTAGGATTAATATAAATCGTAACACTATCAAGATTTCGGCAGCCCGTAATTGAATCTAGCCCAGTTACCAAATAATTTGATGGTGAGCTTGAAGGTACAAATGGAGTGGCATTGTTAACACCACCACTCCATTGATAAGAACTTGCTCCAGTTCCAGATAAAGTAACTTGAGAACCAAGGCAAACATGAATAGAAGGATTGACTGAAATACCTACGTTTGGCAAACTATTTATAACAATGGTAATGGTTGTATCGTAGTCGCAGCCGTAAATGTCAGTGCCTATAACAGTATAAGATGTGGTAGAGGATGGTATAAAAGGCTCTGCATCCACAATACCATTATCCCAGCTATAGCTAGAGGCACCTGTGCCATTAAGCGTAACCGCATCACCCATGCAAATACTTGTTGATGGGCTTGCAATTGCACCTATATCAGATGAAACAATATTAATAGTACTTGAAGTAAAACCAGTTCCAGAAACGGCTCCCCAAACAAACTTTAGATCACTTGTTGAAATGGCATTAATGGAAATCGAATTTCCAGATGAATTACATGGTATATCGGAGGTGATAAAAATAAAATTTGAACCCAAGTTCAGAATTTTAGAAAGGCCAGTTATATTATGAATACCTGCACCTAAATTACTTGTAAGAGTTGATAATAAAAGTGGTATTCCAGAATTAAAATCAGAATTATTATGATACCAAATTTTAAAATTACTAATATCATTAGCTGCATAAGAACCTGAACTAATAAAACGCATTTCATTAAGTGCAGTTGCCGAAGTAAGAACAGAAACATTAATACTATACAAAACAGCATTGTAAGTTCCTTTATAAATATTATTATTTGGAACTAAAGAATTACTAACTGCAATAACACTTGACGTTGTTGCAAAATTTGAACTAACTAATGAAAATTCTTGAGCTTGGTTATTTTGCAAATTGCGTTTATGAGTAACTCTTAAATTATAAAACCCTTGTGGCAATCCTAAACCATGTATTTGTTCAACATTATCTCTATAGTTATCTCCATTAGTTGCGGCTGCACTTGGGTTGTTAGGATTTAATATATAAGGTTTATATTCTTGGCTGTTTGCCAAAGAAAGTAACCTTATATCCAAATCATTTATCAATTTGGGAGTAGTGTCATTATAGGCAGGTGCTGTAACAACTGAAGGGGGGTCGGTCCAACAAATAGTTGCTTTAGCCGTATCGACCCCATTAACATATACCATCATATTGAAAGTATCATTGTTATTCAAAGTATACTCTTTAACGATATTGTTATTAGAGTCATTCAATACTTGAGCTGACTTCCCAATATTTATTAAACCCCAACCACTTTCATAATTTGGACCAAAATTGGTTTTGCACCTATTTGCAGTGTGTATCACCAAGCCTTTAAGAGTAGATGACTTCATGTATCTGTTTCTAAGATTAAAATGATGTTGTTGAAGTAATAGCAAAGAGCCAGATGAAGCACCCGAGGCAATCGAAGTACCTCCCAAGGATTGGTAAGAAGAATCATGGGTATTACTTGGTGTAACCGAACTAGGTGTACCAGCAACTACATCAGGTTTGATTCGACCATCATCGGTAGGTCCCCAACTGCTACCAGAATACATTGTTAAAGGTGGTAGAACATATCCATTTGGTAAAACATCAACTGCACCAACAGAAAGAATATTTTTTGCAGTTCCATAAGTCACAATGCAATCATAAGGTCCAATATTGTTTCTAACACGTGTGCTATAAACCCAAGAAAACCCATCCCAAAAATAATGTGGAGTTCCAGTTGCAACATTGATACCTCTATCATTGCCAATTGCTTTTACAATTAAATAATACGGAAATTTATAAGATATACTATCCCAAGTTGCAGTTCTACTATCGTAAAACCCGTATTTCCAATCATTATCTTGGTTAAGTGTTGTATCACCAAGCCAGTATTGAATACCACCTGTATTATACCAACCAGCTAAATTTGCATAAGAATGATTGGAAACTAGTAAGCCACTTGCAGCCAAAGCCATTTCTGTCCTATCATTATTAAAATCCCAAGCTTTAAGATTAGCTTGATATGACATCCCTTTGGCCGAAGGAAGTATTCCTGTAGCCATCATAATTCCTGCAACACCATTAGAATGGAAGCTCAAAGTGGTAGCACCATCCATCTGGGTAACTCTATTCTTAAATTCTTTATGATTTCCTCTAATGGCTCCGGAATCCCAAATTCCTAAATTATTCATTCCAATGCCCGTTAAGTTAAATCCTAAAGCTCCACTAGGCCAAACAGCATTTGCACCAATAGTTATTGCACCATTTAAGTTTGAACACTCTCTTTTAAATTCAGGAAAATGATTATCTCCAAATCCATCAAATGATGACAAAACAAATTGTTTATCATTCAAAAAAGGTTTAGAATATCTTCTAAATAAAATACTATCTGATTCAGACAAAACCTGCGAAAAAACATAGCTTACCGTGAAAAATTGGATAGCTAAAAGAAATATTTTTTTCATTTAAACTATTTTAAGGAGTAATAGTGATTATTCCAATACTACTATTCGCATCAACCAAAGGATAATCATTAAAATCTACAGATGCATCACCGTTTAAATCACATTGCAAATAACCTAAATCTCCATTTGAACTACCTATATCCAAATCAGGATAATCGTTAAAATCAACTGAACCATCTTGGTTAATATCTCCTGTATAAATTAAATAAACTCCGTTACCATCATTAATTAAATTACTTCCATATGCTTGTGTGTCTGATGTGCTAAAATCATATGAAGTCCCACTTGCCGAGAAGGCAACAGGAATTGAGCTCCATGTAGCGATAGAATTACGATGTTTCAAAACCACATAATATGAATTTCCTATCACAATAGAAGGGAAATAAATACTAGCAAATCCAGAAATACTAATTGTATCACGTGTTGAATATACCAAAGCATTTGGTGAACTTACCTCATGTAACTCTACTTGAATGGTATCTGCAATGGTGTTTTGAGTAATCCCATCAGCGTTAAATGGAGCTGAATTCATGATACTTGATGCTTTATAAAGACCTTGCAAATAAGCCTTTATTGAAATACTTGTTTGTGATGAACTAGATGTACTATCCTCTCCAATTTGCAAATTACCAAATGAACTAATTCCACTAAAACTGCTGTTAGTGCTATTTGGGCTAATAGTCGGATTAAATTTTGATGACCATGAAGAGCCACTGTAAATCGATGCTTTATAAAAATTAAATGAAACTCCATTATCATTATCAGAAATTAAATAATTTGCAAACACATTATAATTAACCGGTGAAACATCCTTACTAGCAATTAGCCAATTTCGATTCACACTTTTTGTTGGTTTCAAACCAGAACTAGCAATCAAAACGTAATCGCTATCATTTGACCTACAGGTTACAAAACCAGAATTACTAATGCTTGGGAAGCTAATAGTTATTGGTGTATAGCCTATGGTTGTTCCAATTTCAAATGTATTACTCAACCTATTTGAAGCATCAAAGTATTTAGCCAAATTACCAATCACATATCCAACATTTCTATTTAAAACAGACCCATTATTCAGAAATAGGGTATCAGTAATTGCTAAAATGTTACCACTATTAATATTCAGAACTCCTGAAACCAATTTATTGCCTGAGAGACTCAAGGAATTTGAAACATTAATCAAATTAAGGTATATGTTTCGTGGTACATTTGTTAATGTCCATTCATTGCTTGTTGAATAATTTCCAGTATAGTATACCAAATTAGCATTTGTACCATATAATGGAGAATTGGTGCTACAAAAAGATCCTGGGTAAATACTCAGCGTTCCTTTGATTGTTGTTTTATTCAATCCAAAATTAACTCCCTTATAAATTGACACAATAATATTTGAATCTATTGTTAATGAGCCCGCGCCTTCTATCAAAGCCACCCCTGTTCCTGAAGGGAATAATAATTGACTACCACTTGAACCTGTAATTAACCTCGAAGCATTGCAAAGAATAGACCTAACTTGATTACCCGCGATTGTTAACACATTGCCGTTTAAGTCCAAATATCCTACATTATTTAATTGTAATACCTGAGCTGTACCAGTGGAGGTTCCATTTAAGGTTAGGCTATCATTCAGAATGGCGGTTCCACTAGGTTTATCAATTAATAAATATCCTATGGTAATAAGATTAGACTCATTAGTCATGCTTTGGTTTGCAATACCATTTAGGATGATTGCTCTATTATTATGAATCAAACCTTGACCAACTGTAATATTATCATTCTTCCAATTTCCTTTTATTCTTAAATCACCACCAGCAACAGTTGAAAGTGTTAACATAGCTCCATTTGCAATTGTGATATCATTAGTTACCTGACGATATTGATTCGTGGTACCAAAACTCAGATTTGTATTATTGCTTACAGTGACATTAAATGGAACTCCCGTGCCACTTGCTAGGTTTGAAACCCATTCTGTACCTGCTGCATAGGTCCCTGATGTGTTATATACTAAGGTTGAGCCGTTGCCATAAATACAAGGATTATTTAAAACATACCCACCTGAATTAATTTGCAATGAACCATTCACTGTGCTTATTCCAATACCAAAATTTATTCCTCCATTATTTGCAATTAATTTTACATTACTACCAAAGGCTAGGCTACCAGCATTGCTTGAGGTAATTGTTTTAACTCCATTTGTAAAGTTTATTTGAGATCCAACAATTCCAGCAAATGAGACATTCCCTCCATCAACCAAAATGTTTGATGAGGTTGAATTGGTCAAATTCAAACTAAAACCGTTCAAATCAACTATTGTTCCTGATGACAAACTAATAGCATTACCTGACGCACTTGCCAAAACAGTAACATTCGACATCAACCTGATGTTAGCCGAAGAAGTTTTTTGACTGATTAAATAATCAAATATGGCTCCACCATTTCCATTTATTTCAGATAAACCCGAACCGATAAAGAATACCGCTCTGGTATTATTTACAAATTTTCCATTAGCAGTTCTAGTCCAATTTCCAGCCACTTTAATATCGCCACCAATGGTGTTTGATAAAGTTAATGTACTTGTGTCAATGCTTGAACCAATATTTAAATTTCCATTTACTTGAATATACTGATTTGCGGATTGCATATTCAAATTACCCGCACCATTGTTGTCGCCCAAGTTTAAGTTTCCAGCCAAAGCAATAGCAGAACTAAGTGAGCCAATATTAATAGTTGTACCATTGTTTATGGTAATATGATTAGGGTAACCATTGCCAGAAAGAGCACTCCACTCTTTACCTCGACTATAGTGTGAAGCAGTTGAATAATATAAATTAGAAGTGTTCGAATAACTTGGGCCATTGTTTAAAATCCTTCCCGATGAGAAAATTCTAAACAAACCTTGCATGTTTACAGCACCAATGTTTGATAAGGTATCGTATAGGTTAATACTTCCATTGCTATAACAATTAATTATTCCATTTAAGCTAATAGTTGAATAATCGTTGATGGCTAGCACACCATTAACATGAACTATACCTGCATTTGATAAATAAGTTACGTTTAATGTGGCTCCATTAATGATATTGAGCTTACCAATAGAGTTAATATTCAAATTACCTTGAACTAAAGAAGTTGACAAATCAACTGAATCGTTAATATAAACAGATGAAGAGATAGGAGGTATTGAATTACCCAACCAAGTGCTTGCTGAATTCCAATCACCATTTGATTTTGAAATATAACCAAGGTGTGTATATGTCTCAGTGCTTAAAGCACTGTTGATTCCATCCGTTATAAATACCAATCCACTTGTATCTTGTGTAAGTATTGTAATGCTTGTATCTGTTTGACTCACAATCGGAATAATTCTTCCATTTGCACCACCAATTCTCAATTGGGTTATTCCTGCCAATTTGGTTCCTGAAATTGTAATGGTGCTACCAAAATATCCCGAACTACCTGTACCTGGATTTGCAACAACTCCACCACTTGAGCTGATGGTGGTTACAGATAAACTTCCTAAAACAAAATATTGATCATTGCCGCTAGAAGTATCTGAATTCAAGATGGAGTTAGAGGCAGCCGTACCACCAATTGATGAGTATGTGCCGCTTAAACTAGTACTTCTGGCAATGACATTGAATATTCCATTACTCAAGTTCCTTGCCAATGAAATGGAACTATTAATAAAATTACCGTTGGCTGTCAATTGCCAAAATTCAGTATTGCTAATAGCAGATAAATTAACACCAGCCGAACCCGAGCTACTTGTATTTTCAACACTTGCGGTTAGTAGAATCGAGCCTGTTCCTGTTTTAGGATTTACCATAGTTAAAGGCATATAATTCGAGCCTTTGCCAATTGGGAACAAATATGAACTTGAAGTAGAATAACTTGAAGGCAATGCCCTTGAAATTGGTCCATTGATGTATGATGAATTACTTGCACCAACTATAGCAGATGAAGAAGTATTGTTTATCCTAATTATGTTCGTAATGTCTGTTGTAAGGGTGCCATTTGTCAGAGTTAACACACCACTGCTACCTAGTCCAATAGCCTTATTTAACACCAATCCACTTGAATTGTTTAATGAAATTGAATTGAAGCTAAATGCTAATGAATGAGAATTGCTTCCACTAATATTTTGAGTAAATGTACCATTAAAATTAATCCTTCCTGAACCAGGATTTAGATTGGCCACATTATTTCCATTATTAACAAAATCACCAGCAATGTTTAATACAGATGAGGTATTACCCATAAATAATGCTGAACCAGCACTTGTATCAATAGTGAAGTTACCTCTTAAGGTATACGCTGCATTGCCTAATGACAAAGCTGAATTAGCAATTCCATTTCCTATCTTAACATGAAAAGGTACACCAGCCCCTGAGGTAATACTACTCAACCATTCTGAACCAGCTACATAAGTAGAACCATTGTTGTAAATTAAAGTTGAACCAACTGCATAAGTGCATGGATTTGTATTTACATAACCATTCGGTAGTATAATAAATTTACTATTGACAGTGGAACCAGAGCCAAAATTAACTCCTCCAGCTATGCTCACGTCATTGAAAGAAATCGTCCCTGTAACAGTCGCAGCACCTGCAAATGCAATTAATCCAGATTGGGCATTAAAAACACCGTTGTTTATAATTGAACCATTATTCCCAATAGTAAGGGTAAAATGAGCGGTACTAACGTCAAATGTACTTGCACTTCCAATATTCAAACTTCCATTTATTGTTCTGCTGCCATTCAATATTAATGATCTTGCATTTGAACTAAGCGTAACATTAAAAGGGGCAGAAGTTGTTGGCCATTCTGAGCCAGTCACAGAGGGACAAAGATTGTATTTCAATGTTGAAGCAGAACCATATCCAAGTGTGCCTGAAACAATGGAAGCACCTGCATTAAAATTTAAAATACCATTTACAATTGCATTGCTAAAAGTTGTATTTCCATTAATCGTTAGGTTGTTAAAAGTAGAGGAGTTACCACTTATAATACAATTTCCAAGAAACACAACCGTGCCATTTGTGGCGTTAAAAACTCCATTATTCGTTAAATTATTCCCAACAGTAAGGTTCATATTTGCTGAACTAATATTACATATTGCACCTGAATTAATTGTCAAATTTCCATTTAAAGACCTTGCAGTTGTGCTCGAATTTGCAATCTCAAATGTACCACTTCTTATCTCAACATTATTTGGATATCCAGCAGTGATTCCAATACTTCCGATGCCATTGGCATTCCACTCGTTGAATCGATTATATGTAATATTGTATGCCAATGTAGATGCGCTACCATATATTGGAGCAGCACTCACATTACCCCCATTAATAAGCAATGTTCCATTAATAGTAGGCAACTGACTTAAGGTTACGGTACCTGAATTTATGGTTAAGTCATTCAAGGTGCATGCTTGCGAACCACCAAGGGTTCCAGCACCTGCAAAATTTAATCTACCCGAAGTACCGGTATAGGCTCCATTGTTATTCAGGCTTCCATTAGCCATAACGTTTAAAGTAAAACTACTATTACTGAAAGTCCCACCTGAATTAATTGTTAGGTTAGAAACAGTCATATCTTGATTCAAAGCAACTACATGTGAATTAGATATAGTATAAGATGCACCAGAAAACAATTGGCTTGCTCCCCATGTGGCAGTGTCACTAAAATTTCCACTAGCCACTGAAACAAATGCATTTGTTAATGTATAGCTATAATTTGAACCAGAATTATCATCATACTTTAAAGTTGAAAGTGATTTATCAAGTTCTGACATTGAATTCAAAGTGCTTAATGAAACTGTTGAACTAAATACCAAATATTTTACAGTGCTGCCTGCTGCTTGAGCAGGAATACTTGCGATCCATGAGCTCCCACTAGCTGTAGCTTGAACAATATTGCTACTATTTGCACTTGAAAAATCTGCCGAGGTAGTGTATCTAACATAAATATTTTCGCTTAAAGATGGAATTGCAGTTGTGTTGATATCAATTTGAGCGCTTCTGTCAAAATTTAACCTTTGGGCTGTGCGTGTAACATTTATGGGTGCTGAGTTGGTGTAAGCTACATAATATTTTGCATTACTAACAGTGTATCCAACATCATTAAAAACAAAACTATAATACCCTGCAGTATTCATATTCAAACCCATATCATTACCGCTGTTATAGGCATTACAGGTATTTACAACATTCACTCCTCCTTGACCAACACCAGAAAAAACCCATTTATTGGCAAATCGATTACTACTCGGACCGGAAATAAATAAAAATCCTGAACCTCCTCCACCTGTCATATTTCTTGGTGTAAAATCTCCACCTGATGATTGCACATTATAGGTTTTAAACCATTGTCCTCTTCCATCTGTAGGGTTTCCAGATGTCACTGAAACCTTTCTGTAGATAGAATTTGAGCCAGCCGCTGTTGAATAACCATTCATTTGGCCTACCACTTGTATTGGTTCCAAACCAAATATGTTTTGGGCATTGGATGAATTCAATCCGATGATAACAAGTATTAACAAGCTAAAACAAACTTTTAATATTGAATTCGCACTGGTTTTGTAATTTTCTCTATCCATATTCTTTAAAACTTTTTAATTAATTAATAATCAAGTGTCCGAATATAAAAAATACTTTTCAATACCGCACCTCAATAAATTAAATTTACAAATATTCATGTCTTAGCTCTTTTCCAATAACATTAGCCTAAGCACTTATCTAATTTTTTTTATATTGCCAGCATGTCTGAAAAAAAACTCTTTCTCCTAGATGGTATGGCTTTAGTCTATCGAGCTTATTTTGCATTTAGCAATAATCCTCGTATTACAAGTTATGGATTTAACTCTTCTGCCATTTTTGGGTATGCCAACACAGTTTTAGACATTTTAAAAAAAGAAAAGCCTACTCACATTGGCGTAAGTTTTGACACTGCTGAGCCAACAGCTAGACACATTGAATTTGAGGCCTACAAAGCACATAGAGAAGAAATGCCAGAGGGCATATCATCAGCATTGCCTTATATCATGCAGCTTACCGAAGCTTTTAATATTCCAACTTTAATAAAACCTGGATATGAAGCGGATGATATCATTGGAACACTTGCTAAAAAAGCTGAAATGGAAGGATTTAAGGTGTATATGATGACCCCAGATAAAGATTTCGGGCAATTGGTGAGTGATAATATTTTTATTTACAAACCTGCTCGTCTTGGCAATGATTTCGAAATTATGGGTGTGCCTGAAGTATTGAAGAAATGGGAGATAGAAAGGGTTGACCAAGTTATTGACATATTAGGTATGTGGGGTGATGCGGTGGATAATATACCGGGTATACCAGGCATTGGCGAGAAAACCGCAAAACTTTTAGTTCAAAAATATGGTAGTATGGAAGGTTTGTATGAACATACCCATGAACTAAAAGGCAAGCAAAAAGAAAATGTAGAAAACAACAAAGAAAAGGCTTTCCTCTCAAAGCGATTGGCTACTATTGATATCAATGTGCCTATTGAATTTGATGAGAAATCACTTGTATTAGACCCTCCAAACAAAGAGGCATGTGAAGAATTATTTGCCAAACTGGAATTTAAAACCATGGCAACTCGCTTATTTGGCAATCAAAGCAATCAAAATGCAGGTGGAACAGCCAAAGCGCTTTCAAACACCCAACAACCAGCACCAGCCTTTGATTTGTTTAACCCAGCCCCACTTACCGAAAAAACAAATTCAATCAGCACTGAAACAACTGAAAATGTTGAAGCAAAAATAAAAAACAATATTGAGAATATAGCTCATACCTATCATTTGATAGATACAGATGAAAAGTACAAGGAACTATTAGTACAATTGCTTGCACAAAAAGAAATTTGTTTTGATACCGAAACCACAGATTTAGAAACCTTAAATGCCGAAATAGTAGGTCTTTCATTTTCGTTTAAAGAAAATGAAGCTTATTATATTCCTTTCCCAACTGAACAAAACGAAGCCAAGAGAATATTAGATTTTTTTAAACCCATATTCGAAAGTGAAAGCATTTGCAAAATTGGGCAAAATATAAAATACGATTTAGGCATTCTTAAGCAATATGATATCAAACTCAAAGGCCCTTTGTTTGATACCATGCTTGCCCATTATTTAATCGAACCAGATTTGCGTCATGGCATGGATTATTTAAGTGAAATCTATTTGAATTATGAACCCGTTTCTATCACCACTTTGATAGGTAAAAAAGGCAAAGGCCAATTAAATATGCGTGATGTTGAAATTGAAAAAATAAAGGAATATGCATCCGAAGATGCTGATATTACCTATCAACTCGCTCAAAAATTAAAACCACAACTTATCGAACGCAATGCATCAAAACTACTTGATGAAATTGAACTTCCACTGATAGAAGTGCTCTCAGATATGGAGCGAGAAGGGGTTCACATCAACAAAGCCTTTTTAGATGAATATAGCAAGTCATTAGAAGCAGATTTGCAAGCCTTAGAAAAACGTATCATTGAATTGGCGGGAGTACCTTTTAATATAGCCAGTCCAAAACAGTTGGGTGAAGTTTTATTTGACCATTTAAAACTTGATTCCAAAGCAAAAAAAACCAAAACTGGGCAATACCAAACAGGCGAAGATGTATTACAAAAACTAAGTGAACATGAAATCATCCAACTGATTTTGGATGTGCGTCAATTTAGCAAGCTAAAATCAACCTATGTAGATTCATTGCCATTGCTTATTAACCCTAAAACAGGTCGTGTTCATACTTCTTTCAACCAAGCTGTAGCTGCTACAGGACGCTTGTCTTCAACCAATCCAAACCTACAAAACATTCCTATACGCACTGATAAAGGCAAAGAAATTCGCAAAGCCTTTATTCCTCGCAATGATGATTATGTATTGATGAGTGCGGATTATTCGCAGATTGAATTGCGCATTGTCGCTTCAATAGCCAAAGAAGAAGCCATGATAGAAGCATTCAAAAATGATTTGGATATACATGCTGCTACAGCTGCCAAGGTATATGGCGTGCCTTTGGAAGAAGTTACATCTACCCAAAGACGAAATGCTAAAGCCGTAAATTTTGGAATTATATATGGACAATCTGCATTTGGGTTGGCCGAAAACTTTGGTATACCTAGAAAAGAAGCAGCTCAAATAATTGATGAATATTTCAAACAGTATCCTCGTATAAAAAATTATATGAGTGATAGCATCAACTTTGCAAAAGAGTATGGCTTTGTTCAAACATTGCAAGGAAGAAGAAGATATTTACGTGATATCAATTCTGCTAACTTCGCTGTGAGAGGTTTTGCAGAGCGAAATGCCATCAATGCACCTATACAAGGTAGTGCTGCTGATATGATTAAAATGGCTATGATAAAAATCCATAAAAGAATTCAAAATTCTTCCTCAGAAATACGACATTCGAAAATGATTTTACAAGTGCACGATGAGCTTTTGTTCGATTCCCATAAGAGTGAAGTAGAGCAGTTGAAAAAACTCATAATTGAAGAAATGGAAAGCGCCATGCCTCTAGATGTTCCAGTGAGAGCAGAAGTGGGTATAGGTGCAAATTGGCTTGAAGCACATTAAGAATCAAACAACCTAGAAACAAATTTGATAGAGACTATTTCAAAAGGAGTATTTACAGGAACCATTCTCACCATGTCTTTTGGTGCTGGTTTTTTTGCGCTCATTCAAACAAGCATTAATAGAGGTATTAAGCAGGGTTTATTGGTAGCATTGGGTACCTTATTGAGTGATATTTTCTATATCTTCATTTGCCTATTTGCTACTAGTTTTGTTTCTCATGAATTACAAAAACTTGAAAATGAAATACGCATAGTGGGTAGCATTGCATTGGTGATAATGGGTGTAAGCACTTACTTAAAACATCAAAAAGCAGAGAGTAATATAGATACCAACCAAACCAAACCCATTTTTTATGTGTTAAAAGGATTTATGCTGAACAAAGTAAATCCATTGATTATTGTTACATGGCTTGGCATTGTGGCCTATGTTGAATCGTCTCTAAAATTTAGCAACAATGATATTGCCCTTTATTTTTTGAGTGTGATTGCAGCCATCATGCTAAACCAATTTGTGATTTGTTATTCAGCCAATAAATTAAAAAGAATTCTATCCGATAGTTTAATCACCAAATTGAATCACTTGGTTGGTATCATATTCATCATTGTGGCAGTCATTCTAATTTTGCCACTATTTCAATAAGGCTAAATAGCCTTATTTATCAAGGTGTTTCAGAATATACTTCCCTACAATATCAAATTCGATATTGACCTTGGTTCCTACTTTAAATGCATTAAAATTGGTGTGCTCAAAAGTATAAGGAATGATAGCCACACTAAACCAATCCTCTTGGCAATCAACAACAGTAAGACTAACCCCATTGATACAAACAGAACCTTTTTGCACCAATAATTTTTGTTGATTTGTATCATTCAACTTAAACCTAAATCGCCAACTTCCATTGGCATCCTCCACCAAATTACAAGTGGCAGTATCATCCACATGGCCTTGTACAATATGCCCATCAAACCTGCCATGCGAAGGCATGCATCGTTCAAGGTTTACTTTATGGTCAGGTGCCAATTCGCCTAGATTTGTTCTACCTAATGTTTCTTCAATAGCAGTTACTTTATACTTATCAGCATTCAGTTCCACCACTGTTAAACAAACCCCATTATGAGCCAAGCTTTGGTCTACCTTCAATTCATGGGTAATGTTGGATGAAAACCAAAAATGGGTATTGGTACCTTCCTTTTCTGTGTCAACAAGTATTGACTGTGTTTCTATAATTCCTGTAAACAATGTAAACTATCTTAATATCGTTATTGAACCGTGCATACTGCGTTTTCTTGTACCATCTAGGTACCTTTCAAACACATCACATATATAAAAATAAACCCCACCACTCACCTCTTTCCCTGAAACTTGGTCTTTGCCATTCCAATTAATATCAGGGTTTGTTGTAGTGAAAACCTCTTGCCCCCAGCGGTTATAAATAATCATATCCACCTTGTCAACAAATCGATACGGGAAGGGCTTAAACAAATCGTTATAATTGTCAGAACCTGGACTAAAAACATTAGGAAGCGTGTAATAGGGGCAATTTTCAATGCATAACTTATTAAGTCTAGTACTCTCGTTTCCATTGGTGTCAAGGGCCGTTAGCACATAGCAACCCGCAATAGATAACTTCACTCTTTCGCTTGTATCTGTGTATGTTCTTATGATTTTATCAATATTCTCAGCAATTAATAATAAAGGCGATTTATTACTTTCCGCATAATACAATTTGAAATTCTTAATATCGCTTCCACAATCAATTGGAAATTGCCAATTAATAACTACTGATGAAATACTTGGATTATCACATGGTGAAACCAAAGCTATGGGTGGCGGACAAGGAGGCACAGTATCAATAGGTATGCCACAAATAATTTGAGAATTGTTAAATAGTATTTGAGGAAGATATATTTTGTTATAAGCACCTATGCTCATTATATAATAACAATATTCCTGACCATTTATCAAATTCAAATCCGTGTAACTTAGCTTATCAGTAGTGGTTAGTGAATCAAAAGTGGATGAAAACGGAAGCTTTCTATAAAGGGTGTATAGTTGATTTACCCATGGCACATCTACCGCCCAGCTTATCTTTATGCGTCTATCAGTATTGTAAACAATTGCTTTAATTGATGCTGTATAAATACTTTCCTCCACAAATTTAAAGCTCCCGTTCTTTGTGCAGTATATCTCCACTTTATAAAAATACTGATTTGCACTTGTATTGATATTACTATCAATTATGCTCGAATCAGACAAATCCGAAAAAGAGTTATAAGTAAAAACTTGACTCAGATTATTGAATGAATTAAGTCCATTTGCACTTCGTTTTATTCTGTATTGATAAGGCGGAGGATATAAGGTACTATCCATTGAAATAGGCTTCAACCAACGCAAATAAATACTTCCTCTTGTAGTCTGTGTTTTCAATACGCTCACATTGGTAATAATAGGTTTGGTTCTTTCAATCATATTGCAAACCTCAATGCTTGCATAACTTTCAGCCACTTCATTGAATACAAAACCTCCTTGATCGTTGGCAGGATTATAAGTAGCCGTTATCCTATAACAATATCTAATAAGGGGTGATAATCCCTTCCCTTTTTCGTTATCAAAATATTGAGTCGAATTAAGCCCCGGCAAAGAATCAATCAATACAAAACCCGCTGAAGCTGATACACCTGTTTCACATTTATTTGGATTCCAATAAGAAGAATCAACCTTTCTAAAAATCTTATAAGCAGAAGCCCTCACACATGTATCACGATTCCATGTTAGAAGTATGCCATTGCTATCTAGTTTTGTTTTCACATTGGTAGGTGCAGGACCAATTACCTTGATGCTCCAATTTTTCATGTCTACCAATGGTGTAGGAGAACCATTATCTGCAGCCTTAAAAATGGCATCAAATGGACGATAACGAATAGATGAACATGCTGGTCTCCATTGAAATTGAAAGGTGAGTGGGGAACTTCCACTTGGTATATTTGGCAATACACTTGCAGGGCTATTGGGTTGCAAAAAGGGACCACCGTAATATGATACGGTTAGCTTCTGCGTTGCATCTATATCCGTTGCTGTAATATTTTGTTGAAGCAACTCTTTGGCATCCACGCAAGTGGCGGCCAATTGAGGCACTTTAGGAGGGTTGTTATTACAATCAGTAATATAGATTTGCATGTCTCTATCTACATAACCAAACAAAACCCTTCTTCTGTATTCATAAATGCGTATTACGATATTGTAAATACCTGTTATGGTGGGTGCATCCCAAGTCAACTGTCCAGTAGATTCATCAATGCTAAAAAAATTAGATGAAAAAGGCGTAACATATTTGGGCATGGGGAAATTACGTTGAATTTGTGCAGCTCGAATTTCATACCTCAAACTATCACCATCTGGGTCGTAAGCACCTGGGTTATGCGTAAATATGCGGCCTACACAGCCTTGGTCAACAGGAGGAACTGATAAGATAGGTGACTGATTAAAACCTAAACCGCTGTTCAAAGTTAGAACCGTTTCAACATAGAATGGAAATCTATCTGTTTCTATTCCGGGGTGATTGGCAATGCCACCTACCCTATTTTGATCAATGATGCTTATCGTAAAAGTAGTATTGCCTTTGTATGTATGATCTACAACATAGGTGTTTCTTTGCACCGGGAAACCAGGATAGCCAGGATCGCTGGGCAATAAGGCATTGTTCATTATCTCCACCTTCGACCTTAGAACGACTGCCGATTGATTGTCACCAAAATCTACTTTAATACTTTCTGTAAATTGATTGGCAGCTTGGGTTTGGTCAGTATAGGTAAATACAGATATCCTATATGTATTTTGGCCAATTTGTTTGTAGGTAATTTCACCCGCTCTATAGTGTGTCGCAAAGGCTAGGTTTGAAAGGCAAAACAATAGCAAAACAAATAACAATCTGCTTGCACTGTTTACTTGATATTTTGCATTAAAATATGTGATAGCCGTAGGTATTATCGAATGGCAAAATACAACAATAGGAAGGAAAAATTTACACGCTAAAAAAAGAAATTAACTTTCCTACAAATTTTACCGAACTAAGACCAAAAGCAGGCTAAAAACCACTTGATTAGCCTTTAAAATCAGAATAAATGAAACCTAAAAAACCAAACCCGTATTGATGGTAAATAATTTATAATAGAGCGATTCAACCGAATTATTAAAAAATTTATCTGTTGCAATAATTTTAACACCAGTGGTAAAATAGAAATCCATTTTAGGGCTAAGATTGGTTTTGATACCAATAGAAGGAGAATAATACATACTCCCAATCAACTCTGGAAGGTTAGTTTTATAGTTACCTATACCAAAATTAATTATAGGGCTAATTGCACCTTTTTTCAAAGAAATGCTTGTTTCAAGTGTTATTGGAATTAAATACCCAGTAGCGTATTTTTCATAACCAACGCCAATTCCAAATGAAAAATGTTCATCCAATTTGATACCGTTAACAGTCTTTAACCCTAATGAATAACTTAAATTGTCCATTACAAAACCATTTGATAAAGCAACTGTCCCTACTCCCATTCCGCAATTTAGTTCTGTCCAATTGGTGTATTTAATTTTGCTTCCATTTTTGGCTTCTTGCGCAAAGACTAATTGCGATGCTAATAGCAGCAAACTGATGAATAGTAATTTTGTTTTCATGGTTTATATTTAACTATATATTCTTTATTTTATTGATGTGAGGCTAAGATTGATTTTATAATTTTACTAATTTATCAAGCACAGATTGTGACCAAATTCAATTATGAACCAAGGCGACTGCAATTAAGCTTTGTCTCTAAATCACTAATCATCATAAACTACTCTCCAATTCAATTTTTCTAAGTCTTCTACGCTTAACTTTTCCTTTTTTGTATAAAGTTGGTTATTCAATATAGAATCCTTTCCAGCAGTTTTTATCAGATCTAATTTGAAAAAAAACACCCTTAGATTACGGTCTTTGCTTTTGTTAATTATGTTTTCCCATGGATCCATAGCAAGACAAAATTGACTATCCAATGGTTTTATCATAAATGAATTTGAATAGTCAAAGGTCTTATTGTATATTCTTAATGGAAACTCATGGATACTATCGCTGCCAAATGAAAATATATAAAATATTGTATCCTTTGATTTATTAACTAAGTTTAACTTACCATCTTGAAAGTCACACCCTTCAATTACAATACTAAAAACAATAATACTTAAATAGTATTTAATAGACATTTTGTTATACATTTACTTAAAAATTTTATTCTGTTGGAAAAAGATATGACTTAATGTATTTATCACTAAACCACATTTCAGCATATTGATTTGCTCTTATTTCTGTCCAATAATCAAAATGTGTAATCCCTAAGTCTGGAATATGTGTCGCAGCCGAATTGAGTATACTTGGGAGTCCAATTAACAAATAAAAATTTAATATTGAACTTCCATTTAAATTTAAGTCTGGACTATATAAATAGTCCAAAAAATGCCCATATTCATGCTGTAGTACAAGCGTAAGATAGTTACCTTGCACACCACCACCTACGAAAATTCCAAAACCGGGCAGTGTAACAGCATCATTATCAGCCATATTATTGTTTTGGTAAATACTAATTCCAGGAAATAATTCAGGATTACTCAAATTTCTATAACCATCATATGCCCGCGGTTGGTGTTATCACCAACCGCTTTACTATTGTTGGATAAAAAAAATCATCAGCAAAATAGAATAAAATTCTCCAAATAAAAGAAATATCCTAGCAATCAACCTAGACTTCACATAAACAAAAAAGCCTTAAGAAATAATCCTTAAGGCTTTTTAAAATTTCATTTTGATGTCAATTATACACCAGTATCGTGCATAGCACTCTCGTAAATGTATGGGTGACGAGTAGGATACAAATTAGCAGCTGCCAACGCTTTGAAAACTACAAATAAGAATCCACCTGCAAATAAGGCAAGGAAACCAATTTCCATCAAGCCTACACCTTGGCTAGGAATCTCCATAATACCTAATGGGTATTCTGCATTAGGCGTAACAGCTAAATTCATCACACCTGGCATAACCATTAAATACACGTCATTCCAGTGACCTAATAAGATCAAAGAAGCAACTATAACACCTGATATAGGGTTACGTTTTGCACCTCTACGCATGAATACGAAGAAAGGCACAATAAAGTTTAAGAAGATGTTTACATAGAAGTTACCTACATAAGTTCCGAACATACGGTTTTTGTAGTATTCAACCTCTTCAGGAATGTTGGCATACCAAATCAATAAGAACTGAGCTACCCACATATAAGTCCAGAACACTGAGAAGGCAAACATAAATTTACCTAAATCGTGGTTATGGTCGTCATTGGCTACATTTAAATAACCTTTGCCTCGCAAGTACCAAGTAAATAAATAAATAATACTGATTGCACTTACCCATCCTGTAGCAAAGTTGTAAATCCAGAAAATGGTAGAATACCAATGTGGATCAATACTCATCATCATGTCCCAAGTGAACATAGCGAATGAGAATCCGAATATTACTAGGTAAGCAGCAGATGTTTTAACGTTTTTATTGAAGTTTAATAAACCACCCACTGAATCTTCGTTGATAGAATTTTTGCGGATAGCTCTTGCGAATAGAATCCAAATAGTAGTAAAGCCAATAAGTCTAACAAAGAAAAATGGTTTGTTTAAGTACCAACTTTTTCCAGCTAAAACTTTATCAAAATTAGGAGCATTAGGATCCATGATACCTTCATGTGCCCAATGGTAAAGATAACCAATACCAAAAACAGATACCAAAACAATAACCAATGCGCCAAAAGGCATAAAGCGACTCATGGCTTCAGGTATTCTTCTGATGGCTACGTACCAACCTGCATTTGCTAATTGTGATATGGTAACAAAAATGATAGCACAAGTAGCAATTAAGAAAAAGAAATAACCATCAATTAAAATGTTACCCAATAATCTTTTGGTAACCAAATGGTGTAAATCGTGTTCTCCTAATCCATCAACATGTGGATGATAAGTTAAATAACCTATTAAGGCAAGCAATGCACCTACTATCATCAATCCAAATGCCCATTTTTTATTGGCACTTGTAATGACATATTTTTCTTCTCTTATTGTAATTTCTGAGTGTTCCATTGTGAATATTTTGCTATACTTAAACTATATTATTTTGCTGTTGAATCTGCAGAAGCTACTACAGGCGCTGCTGAACCTTTTAATGTATTTACATAATGCAATACTTGCCAGATTTGATTAGGAGATAAAACGGTACCATAAGCACCCATTAAATTTTTACCATATCTGATTGAGTAAAACATTTTACCTTCAGGTGTAGTGCGGATACGATCGCTATCATAGCTTGGTGGTGGTGGGTATTTTCCATCAACCACTATCGTTCCATCTGCTTTTCCTTCAGTTCCATGACAAGGTGTACAATTGATATTATACAATCTTTTTCCTTCAGCTACATTGTATTCAGTAGCAGCAATTGGGTTTTTCCATGCAGCTGATGCTTCATATCCTTCAACTGTTTTAGGCAATTCGTATTTTGCGTAATCTAACTGTCCCCGAGCAATCGTTCCTTTAACAGGCTCACGCATATTCATACCATTTGGGTTTATAGTATTAGGTTTATCTGCTTCTTGAGACATTGGCTCATAAGCAAATGAGTGATACATATTTGGTGCATACTCAGAACCAGGATTATCGCCACCTGCTGAACATGATGCCAAAACAGCCATGCCTGATAAAACCAATACGCTATATATAAATTTCATTTTCATATTATCTTTCAAATTAATTTGTGTTGATTGACAACAACACATTTACATCAATCTTACTCTTCTTTCATCCTTTCGCGAACTTCAATTGCACCATTGGCAATTAATATCTTGTTTAACTCTTCCACATTGGTTTTGCCTTCAATTACTTCTACAGCAACAACAAATCTATCATCAGTTACACGGATATCCATGATGTCTGCATTTTTACCCCAGAACATTCTGTTTACAACAAAAAAGCAGCTAACCATTCCAAATGCAGTAAATAGAATACCTAATTCGAAAGTGATAGGAATATAAGTAGGTATATGTAAAAATGGCTTACCACCAATATTCATTTGCCAATCGAAATAACTAGCATAAATCATCAACGTTAAAGCACAGCAAATACCCGTCATAGCAAACATAAATGCAGCTAAAGACAATTTACTTCTTTTCACGCCCATTATTCTGTCCAAACCGTGAATGGCAAATGGAGAGTAAACATCAAATACTTTAAAACCTGTGTGCATCAATTTGCTTGTAGCATCTAAAGTATGGTCAGGATCATCATAAATCCCTAAAATCAATTTTTTACTATTAGTGTCCATGTGTCATTTCTCCTTTCTCTACTTTTTCACCTTGTTTAACAGGGCCTTTTTCTAACATATCCGTATATTTCTTTTGAAGTTCTTTAGCATGTGGAGTTAATACAATACTCTTCAATTCAGCCATATTAATAGTTGGTAAAAAACGGCAGAATAAGAAGTAGAAGAAGAAAAACAATCCAAATGAACCGATTAAGATACTTACCTCAACAATGGTTGGTGTATACATCGACCAACTTGAAGGTAAGAAATCACGGTGTAGAGAGGTAACGATAATTACGAAACGCTCGAACCACATACCGATATTTACAATGATTGATAAAATAAAGATAAACCAAGGTGTAGTGCGTGCCCATCTAAACCAAAATACTTGAGGAGCAATTAAGTTACAACTCATCATGGTCCAATATGCCCACCAGTA
>JBBALJ010000015.1:0-10141 GCA_040403075.1 Bacteroidia bacterium | reverse complement strand
GCAAAGAAACCATACCAAAATTTACGAGCTTTTGTAACTGCTCTATCTCTTACAGTAGCAATATCTGGTATCAAACCTACATACCAAAACACCAATGAAACTGAGAAATATGTTGAAATCGCGAATACGTCCCAAACCAATGGAGAGTTAAAGTTAACCCATAAAGAACCAAAAGCATTTGGAAGTGGAATAGGCCAATAAGCAACCCACGGACGACCCATGTGGGAAACGATGAATGATGCCGCACAAATTACCGCAAAAATTGTCATCGCCTCGGCAGAGCGATTAATACTCATACGCCATTTTTGACGGAATAGTAAAAGTACTGCTGAAATCAAAGTACCAGCGTGACCAATACCAACCCAAAATACGAAGTTGGTGATATCAAATGCCCAACCTACTGTTTTGTTTAATCCCCAAGCTCCCAAACCAACTAACATGGTATAGGTTGTGGCGAATATCCATACAGCTAATACAAGTGAGGAAATTCCAAAGCCTATCCACCAAGCTTTAGAAGGCTTATTTTCTAAAGGTCTAGTAATATCAGTAGTGATATCTTTGTAGGATTTGCCACCGGTAACTAATAAATCCCTAATGGGTGATTCGTATGACATAATTATTCTCTATTATTTCTTCTAATTATTTAAAATTATTAATTCTTGCCTTTGACACAATCTTATGAATGGTGCTCAACTGCAGCTTCTTCTTTTTTCTCTTCGTGTTTTTCTTCTTTGCTATGCTCAGCAGCGTGATTGCCAGCAATTGCATCATCCACATTACGAACTTTAGTCAAGTATGCAACAGAAGGTTGTACGTTGTACTCTTCTAATAACACATAACTTCTTTCGTTCTTGAATAATTTAGAAATTTCACTGTTTTTATCATTCATATCGCCAAATACCAAGGCATCAGCAGGACATGATTGTTGACAAGCTGTTTTGATATCGCCATCTTTAATGATGCGGTTTTCAATTTTAGCTTTCAATTTACCAGCTTGAATACGTTGAACGCAGAATGAACATTTTTCCATAACCCCACGTGAACGAACAGTTACATCTGGGTTGATTACCATACGACCTAAGTCGTTGTTCATGTTAAAATCAAACTCGTCATTCGAGCGGTATTTGAACCAGTTGAATCTACGAACTTTATATGGACAGTTATTAGCACAATAACGCGTACCAACGCAACGGTTATAAGCCATTTGGTTCAAACCTTCTGTGCTATGAACTGTTGCTAATACAGGACAAACTGTTTCGCAAGGTGCGTGACCACAATGTTGACACATCATTGGTTGGTATGTTACACGAACATTTTCGTAGTTAACATCATCACCTTTTTTTGCTAATTCTTTTTCTTTAGTAGTAACTTCACCTTTGCTGTCTTTGAAGCTATAGTATCTATCGATACGAATCCAATGCATCTCACGACCACGGATAATCTCCTTGCGACCTACAACGGGTACATTGTTTTCTGCATTACAGCTAACCACACAAGCACCACAACCAGTACAAGCATTCATATCGATTGCCATACCCCATTTGTGACCTTTGTAATCATGTTCTTCCCACAAACTTACAATATGAGTATGGAAGTGATTACCTGCTTTAGGATCTTTGATATATTCAGCCAAATTAGCTTCACGAATCAAGTTACGACCTTCAATGGTATGATGCGTTTGAGTTTGAGCTAATTCATAATCTCCGCTAGCTTTTTCAATAGTAACATCTGCACTCATGTAGCCGAATGAACCATTGCTGTAGTTAGCAAATGAATATACATTTTTACCAGAAGCACCAACTTTACCTTTGCTATGACCATAACCTACGGCCACTGAAACAGTATCATTCGCTTGTCCTGGTTGAACTAACACTGGTAATTTCTCAATTGTTACATTACCCACTTTTACATTGGCAATATCACCATCTTTTAATTTATATTTATCGGCAGTTACTTTTCCAATAGCTAAGTAATTGTCCCAGCAAACTTTTGAAATTGGATCAGGCATTTCTTGCAACCAAGGGTTGTTTGCATGAGTTCCATCTCCAATAGCCACTTTTTGATATAATTTTAATTCTGTTTTGCCTTTAGCATTATTATAGCTAGTGTATGCAGGATTAACCACTCCAGCTAATGCAGTTACATTGCTATATGATTTTGCTTCTGCAGTAGCTTTTCTAACAAAACCATCATGCAAAGCTTGGTTGAATTCAGATTCTGAAGCAACTACCGAACCTACCCAATTTTGTTTTAAATAAGTGTAGTAATCAGTTGTGTTTCCAGCCCATGTCAATAAACTTGTTTGTGCTTGACGTGTAGTAAACACATTGCTTATTGTTGGTTGTGTTAATGCGAAGTAACCTGCTTTAGGTTCTGCATCACCCCATGATTCCAAATAGTGGTTATCTGGAGTTTGGTATTTACATAATTCACCTGTTTCGTCTGTAGAGGCATTGGTAGAAATACTCAATGCTACTTTTTTCAAACCAGATTTGAATTTTTCAGCGTTGTAGTAGCTGTAGGCAGGGTTTGCATTATAGAAAATAACTGCATCAACCGAACCACTATTCATATCATTAACAAATGCTTCAAATGCAGCATCGTCACCACCAGCTTGATTTGATGGATTGTCAATGTCAATGGTTGAACCAATATTACCTAACATGCTATTGATAGCAGCTACCAATAATTGATTGTCGATATTATTTGAACCTGAAACTACGATTGAGTTTCCTTTAGCATTGTATAATTCTTTAGCTGTTAATTCAACAGCATTCAAAGCCAATTCGATATTACCAGCAGTTGCTAAGGTTGGAGCACCAGCCAAAGCAGCAATTTTATTGTATAAGCTAATCAAAACCACACCTTCAGCAGAAGGACGGATTGGAAAACGCATATCAGCATTTGAACCTGTCAATGAAAGATTAGATTCAAACTGAATATGACGACTCATGGTTTTGTTCTCAGCCTTACGATTAGATACCCATTGTTTTGTGAATTCAACAGGAGAAATCCAAGTACCTAAGAAATCAGCACCAAAACTTACAATAACTTGAGCCTTATCAAATTTATATGAAGGAACAACTGCTTTTCCAAAAGCTTGCTTATTGGCTTCAATCAAACCATTGTATGAAACTGCTTCATAGGTAATGGTTTTAGTTGATGGATATTGGGAAGTAAATTCAGCAATAGCTTTTTTAGTAGTTGGGCTATTGATGGTTGATGTAATTAAACGGATATTTTTTGCAGAAGCTAAAGCGCCTTTGATATCTTTATCTACTGCCTCCCATGTAGCATCAGCATTACCTGATTTAGGAGCACGAAGTCTTTCGTTATCATACAATCCTAATAAACTAGCATGGCCAGTAGCACAAACACCACCTTTATTAAATGCATTTGCATTGTCACTTCCTTCGATTTTTACAGGACGACCTTCGCGGGTCTTTACCAAAATGCTACATCCGCTGGCACAAGCACCACAAGTTGTAGCATACCAATTAGGAATACCTGGGGTTATGTTTTCAGGTTTAACAATATATGGTATAGCATTTTTAACAGGAGTTGTATTACAAGCAGCCAAAGCAACTGCTGAAATACTAAATCCAAAATACTTTAAAAAATCACGTCTAGTTGAAGATAAATCTCCATCACTTTCGCTTAATACTTCTTCTAATGGAATACCTTCGGCAAATTCGTTTTTTTTACGAGCTGCAAATGCGGCATCATTATTTAGCTCTTCAAGGCCTTTCCAGTATTTATTATTGTTTTCCATTTATAATCTTTTCGTAATTAGATTCTAGATTTATTTTTCTGAAATTAAATTAGTAGTGGCATTTAGCACATTCTAAACCACCATTTTGAGCAACTGTAATGCTTTTGCCTTCAGCTTTCAAATTTTTGTGCAATTCTTCATAGTACTTGTTATTTGCAACATCCACTTTTGCTTCTCGGTGGCAATTGATACACCATCCCATTTGCAAACTACGTTGTTGGCTTACCACTTTCATAGTTTCAATAGGACCATGACAAGCTTGGCACTCCACTTTTCCAATTTTAACATGTTGGGCATGGTTGAAATAAGCATGGTCAGGAAGGTTATGAATACGTATCCATTTGATAGGTTGTTTTTTGTAATCAGGGATATAAGCACGTTTTTCAGGATCCCAACCTACAGCAGTATATATTTTTTGGATTTCAGGAGACACTGTTCCATTGTATTTTTCTTTGGCTTGAACATGCGCATGACAGTTCATACATGTACTTGCTGAAGGAATAGTAGCTTGCTTACTTTTATCAGCACCTGAGTGACAGTATTGGCAATTGATTTTATATTTACCAGCATGCAATTCATGCGAGTATGCAATAGGTTGAGTTGGAGCGTATCCTTTTTGAACACCTACTTTTTTATTACCATAATCAAATCCGATTAGGCCAAACACGATGGTGAATAATGCCATCACAACCAAAGTACCCACAACTGGATGCTTTTTGAATAATTTGTAACGGAAAGATTTGCGGTTATCTCTCCAGTTAATACGCTGAACTCTTTCATCAGCCGCCTCTGGACGTTTTTGGATAAATAATTGGTCAACTACTTTTCTGATGCTTACCAATACCCAAACAATTACCAATAATATAACCGAGATGATTAACAAACCATAGAAAGTAGTATCATTATAAAAACTATCTCCTGAAGGTTTAGTGGTTGCATCTGAAGTTGCTGCCTCAGCTGGTTTAGCAGGACCACCGGTTTTCACATACTCTAAAATTGATTTTACTTGTGCATCGCTAAATTGAGGGAAAGCAGTCATAACTGACTGGTTGTACTCATTGTAAATCTTTAATGCCTCAGCATCACCAGCTTTTACCATAGCTTGCGAGTTTTTCACCCATTTAATAATCCAAGCTTCGCTGTGACGCTTGTCAACATCTTTTAAAGCAGGACCAACCACTTTGTCATTAATGGCATGACAAGCAGTACAATTAGCATTAAATAATTTTTCTCCTTCCGCTGCATCGGCAAATAAAAGATTTGTCGATAATAGGAGTGCAGTTAAAAACGATAGTAATTTATGGAACTTCATTTACAAAAATATTTTTTTTACAAAACGCTTACAAAGCTATTACAGCATTGTTATTCTAAAAGTTGACTTTCGTCAAATTTAGCCTAACAAACGCTTGCGAATATAAAAACAAAAAGTAAAAGGGAATATCAATTCTGAAATAAATTTTATTTAGAATCTATCTAAATAAAACAATTTGATACTCTTAAATAAATTCGAAAATAAACGTGTTGTTGAGCATTAAAAATGGTAAAAATTGTAAGTGAATACTTAACAAATAAGGATGGCTTGAATGCTTGACAACGATAAAAACTCCAAATTATTTTGTTTTGGTATTGTCTTTTGGTTTAGATCCGCCTCCAAAAACTGAAAAATGTACGTAACGCGATGGGTTTTTATGAAGGTCGGCCAAAAGCAAATGTAACTCGGCTGTTGATTTATTCAGGTTATCATATAACTCTTTATCGTTAGCTAGTTTGCCCATGGTCCCTTCACCTTTATTAATCTTCTGAAGTAAAACAGCCATTTCAGCACTTACCTTTTCAAGATTATTAATGGTACTCTTCATGTTTGATTTAGAAAGAGAATCTGAAATAATACTTAAGTTCTTAATCGTCTTATTAAGATTATCACTATTTTTAGCAATACTAGAGGTAATGGTCTCAACATTTCGAGTGGCTTTCTGCAAATGAGTACTTTCACTTGAAGCAAATGTATTTATAGTTTCTGTAGTACTACGCAAATTATGAAGGGTGGCACTTAAATCAATGAGTGTATTAGATAAATTCTGTGTTCCCTTATTATCAAATACCTGTCTCAACGAGCCTAAAACTTTGTCGAGTGTGATTAACACCTGCTCGCTCTTATCCTTTATTGGTGCCACCATATTGCTAATTGAGGTGGTTAAATCCATTTCCTTGTCACCGATAAGTGTATCTTCATCAGCGAGATAAGTATTGGTGTCATTCAACAATATCTTAATTGCTTTTCCACCTAATAAATCTTGACTACTTATTAGTGAGGTGCTTCCCCTACCTATCTTTATCTTCTCGTTTACAAACAGGGTTACCAATATTTTATCAGTATCTGCCTCATCTGCTAAACCTATTTTTTCAACTTGACCTACCTTAAAACCATTAATATAAACAGGAGTGGAGTTTACAACACCATCTACACTATTATATACAACATAGTATCTGTTATATGAGGAGAAGAATTTTTTTCCTTTTAAGAAATTGTATCCAAAATATAATACAGTGATGGCAGCGGCTACAAATAAGCCAACTTTGAATTCTTTAGTTTTCAAGACAAAAATAATTTAGGCAAAAATATAAAATTTAGCCAAAGCAAAGAGAAAGAAATGAGAAGGATTTAATTTTTAACTAATGAACTTTCACCTAATTGCTTGTATTCAATAACCGAACGGGCTATACCTGTAGAAATTTTATCCACACCATTTTCACTATTAAGCATTTCTCTGTCAGACTTATTACTTAAAAATCCTGTTTCAATCAGAATGCTTGGCATTTTGGTTTGCCATAGCACTAAAAAACCTGCTTGTTTAACACCTCTACTAAATCTTTCAATCTGTTTGCCAAGGTTTTGCTCAATTTTAGAGGCCAATTTTAAACTCTTTTCCAAATAGGCATTTTGGTATAGAGATAAGATGATGTGGGTTTCAGGAGAATTTGGGTCAAAACCTTCATAATGTTCTTGATAATTGCTCTCTAATAAGATTGCTCCATTTTCTCGCATGGATACATCAAGGTTATCATTGGCTTTGTGAAGTCCCATAGCAAAAGTTTCTGTACCAGACACATTCACATTTTTATTGGCATTACAATGTATTGATATAAATAAATCTGCTTCTGCTTTGTTAGCTATTTCAGCCCTTTGATGAAGTTCGATAAACTTATCAGAGTTACGTGTATATATTATTTTAACATCAGGCAAAAGCTCTTGAATTTTTTTGCCCGTTGCTAACGCTATTTGAAGTGTAACATCCTTTTCTTTTACTCCGTTATAATTACATCCAGGGTCTTTACCGCCATGTCCAGCGTCTATTACAATGACTCTCACTTGTTTATTATGTAATGCAGGTTTAGCTGCACATAAAATTACCAACACAAAAATAAACGGCACGAAATTTTCAAGTTTCGTGAAGTTTAATACTTTAGTTAGTTTTGTGCCCATTGATAACATTTATTTCAAAATATTTAATTCGTCAAAAACAATTTGCAAGGTCCTTGCCAAATAAATTCATGTATGGTTTTATGCTCTTTTTAGCAATGCCATATATGTCTATTTCGCAGCAAGTTAAGGGAACTAAAGCTAAAACTACAATAACTAAGACTAGTGGCGACACTTCAAAGAATATAAATAATAGATTATCAGATAGTTTAATTTTAACAAAAAGCAATTTAAATGGAATTAACCGCAGTTTAAATAAGCTAGATTCTCTTTATGATAATCAACAAGATAGCAATTATTTACCTCGAACTAAATCAGCTATCAAAACCAAAGTAAAATATTCTGCAGACGACTCAATTGTTTATACAGAGACTAACAAAACCGTGTACCTTTTTGGGAATGCACAGGTCAATTATGGAGATTTAACGAACAAATCTGAGATTTTAGAAATAGATTTGAACAAGAATACCTTCAAAAGTTATGGAAAAGAAGATTCAACAGGTGAATTGGTAGGAACTCCACAATTCAAACAAGGTGGTACAGAATACAAAGCCCAAGAAATTACTTTTAACTATAGCACCAACAAAGGCTATTTAAAAGAATTTAAAACGAAAGAAGGCGAAGGTTATATAAGAGGTCAAAAAGTGAAACGTGACCAAGAAAATAATTTTTATATAAGAGATGCTTATTATACCACTTGTGACCAAATAGATGATCCACACTTTTACATTGAAGCCTCAAAATTAAAAGTTGTACCTGGCAAAAAAGTTATTACAGGACCTGCAAGATTAGTCTTTGAAGGGATAAGGACACCTCCAATACTTCCTTTTGGTATATTTCCTTTAAAAAGAGGACAACAATCTGGAGTGATAATTCCTGCTTATGGCTTTTCTCCTGGCAGAGGGTATTTCTTGAATAGAGGAGGATATTATTTTGGATTGTCAGATAAATTTGATTTAAGTGTTACTGGCGATGTATGGACTAATTTAAGTTTTGCAGGCCGACTAAATACCAGATATGCCAATAGATATAGGTATGGTGGTAATTTGAGTTTTGAGTATTTCAAAAACAAAAATGGGAATGTAGAAGACCCAACCTATAATGAAAACACTCAGTTCAACTTTATATGGAGTCATAGGATGGACCCAAAGGCTAGACCTAATGTTAACTTTTCGGCCAATGTAAATTTGGTAAGTGCCAACTACTACGCACAAAATAGCTTTAATAGAAACAATTTAGGTTTTGCTAATACCATTACTTCGGGTGTTTCTTATAATAAATCTTTTGCCAAAGGCAAATACAACCTTTCAACCAATACTAGAATTTCACAAAATACCCAAACCAGAGATTTATCGATTACTTTACCTGATGTAACTTTTAATGTAAGTAGCTTTCAACCCTTCAAACCAAAATGGAAACCTACAGCTACCAAATGGTATGAAAATATTAGTACCAATTATACAGGTAGTGCAAGTGGAACGATAAACACCAAAGATTCATTGCTATTGCGAAACAGAACGCAAAGCGAATGGATAAATTATTTAGATACTACCTATAGGTACAGTATCAATCATGCCATTCCATTACAAACTTCATTCAAACTATTTAAGTACTACACCTTATCTACCTCTATTAACTACAGAGAAAGTTGGACCTTTCAAACAACAAGAAAAGACCTAGAAGATACTGGCGAACTAAAAAACCAAATAGTAACAAGAAAAGTAAAAGAATTTGGAAGGGCATTTAGTTTTGGAACTAGTGCTAGTTTGGCTACGAGATGGTATGGACAATTGAATTTCAGTAAAGGTAAAATTGCTGCAATTAGGCATGTTATCAATCCTAATTTCGGATTCAGTTTCACTCCAGACTTTAGTGATGCCATGTGGGGCATGTATAAAACCTTTAAAGACTCAACAGGCAAAGAGTATAAATATTCAATCTTTGAAGGAACAGGAGCCAATGCACCAGGCATAGGTAAACAAGGCAATATAACTTTTGGCTTTGACAACAATTTAGAAATGAAAGTGCGCACAGGCAAAGACACTGCGATGAGGGAAGAAAAAGTAAAATTGTTTGAATCAATAAGCATGAATGGCTCGTACAATATTTTTGCAGATTCAATGAGATTCAGCACACTAAGCTTTAATGCTTTTACAACCATCTTTAAAAATGTACAACTGCGCTTCAACTCAACTATTGACCCTTATGTAAATGTGGTGGTAAACAAGGTTGCAAACAACACAATCAATGTGGTAAGGGTAAATAGACTTTATATTAATGAGTTTGGGGTTTTGGGTAGAATAACCAATGCCAGCATGGGAGCTAGTTTTTCTTTAAGTCCAGAGACATTTAAGAAACTACAAAAGCACAAAACAGAGCGTAATAAAGAAATGGAAAAAATGGGTTATACCGTTTTCAATATCCCGTGGATTATGTCGTTTAATTATACATTGAACTATGATGCGAATGCACCTTATTCATATTACCCGCGCAACTCATATATTCAAACCTTAGGAGTGAGCGGGTCAGTTACCCCCACGAAAAACTGGAACTTTGGCTATTCGAGTGGATACGATTTTGTAAATAATAAAATATCCTCACTTTCAATTGACTTAAAACGTGACTTACATTGTTGGATGTTTACGTTTAATTGGATGCCTATTGCCCCTAGCGGTTTTCAATATTTCATCTTCGAAATTAGAGCCAAAGCAAGCATGCTGCAAGACCTTAAATTGCCTCCGCGCAGAAGAGAGTGGTTTGATAGGACGATTTAGTTGATTGTGGATATAGGTTTACCCTTTTCAAATTACATAAAAGATTCTTCGTACCTCAGAATGAACTGTGTCAAAATCCAAGTTAATTTTTAAAATTCTTGGTAAATCATTTGA
>JBBALJ010000014.1:26106-45389 GCA_040403075.1 Bacteroidia bacterium | reverse complement strand
TGTATTTTCCTAGAAAAAGCGAATGGTTATTTTCATTTATATTAATATGTTTGTAATAATTTAAATCCATATGAAAAAAAACATACTAATCTGTGCTTTATTAATTGCTTTCAATACACTATTTGCTCAAACACCCAAATTTAAATGGGGACCCGTTCAGGAAAGAAAATCCATACACGACCAAAGATACTTTTTGGGAAGTGCTAAGGATGGTTATTATACAACCGGTGGTGTAAAGCATGGATGGTGGATTTTTGGTAAATGGGAAAATGCCATAAATAAATATGATAACAAACATGAAGTTATTGCTACTAGAGAATATAATTTCAAGCGTGAAAAGGAAAAATTAAACTTCACAGGTGATAGATTTATTATAAACAATAGCCTTCATATTTTTGGATCTAAATACAATTCGAAAAAAGATGTAAATAAGATTTACAAAAAAACATTCAATGCTGATTTATCAGATGAAAGTGATTGGGAAGAATTTGAGGAAATACCAGCCAAAAAGGAAAAAGATGCAAATTCATTCAACTTTGTGAGATCTCAGGATGAATCTAAAGTATTGATGTATATCAATAACCCAAGCAGTAAAAAAAATAAAAAAGAATCTGTTACCTACAAAGTGTTTGACAACAACATGAAAAGGATATGGGAAAAGGAATTAGTGTTTGATGTGGATGATAAAAAATTCTATATATCAAATTATACTCTTACAAATGATGGCCAAGTAGTTTTATTAGGCAAAAACGACTTGAACAGAAAAGAGAAAGAAAAAGGAAAACCTAAATATAAATTTATCATATTCTTATACGACAATAAAAAAGATGTAACTGAGCAATTTGATATCGAACTAGGAAAACAATATATCACCGATATTTCTTACACCATCGACAATGAAAACAAGAAACTTCTTATTACAGGTTTTTATGCAAATAAAAGCTCAGGATCTTTAACTGGTGTATTTTATCAACGAATAGACATGGAATCAAAAAAGGTTGAAATTGAAAACACCAAAGAATTTGATAGAGACTTTCTGTTAGACCACATGAAAGAAAAGAAAGTAGATAAAAACAAAGAACTAAATAGTCACTATGATATCAGAGAATTGGTTAGAAGAGATGATGGTGGACTAGCCATGATTGCAGAGTACTATCAAATGTATACTACCACTACTACTTACAGAAGTGGAAATGCAACTGTAACACAAACAACCTATCACTATTATTACAATGATATTATTGTTTTCTTTATTGACAAAGATGGTAATATTGGTTGGAATGTAACGATTCCTAAAATTCAATATTCCGTAAATGATGGTGGTTATTATTCATCATTTACATTTTCGGTAGAGAAAGATAAAATGATATTCTTGTATTATGATAATGACGCGAATTACAATCGCAACACTAATAAAAAAAGTAACAAGCGTTTAAAAATTGATGTAAAATCAATGCCAGCTCCATACAAAGCAGTATTGGCAATGGCAGTTGTGGATTATGAGGGAAACCTTTCAAGAGAGATAGTTCAAAAAAGCATGAAGGATAGAAAGCTCAAAACAAAAGACCCCATGTTTATTCCTAAAGAAAGTATACTAGTGGATGATGAAAAAATGTTTATAAAAGCAACTGCTGGCAAAAGATTCCAATACGGGTATTTAACATTTGAAGGAGAAAACAAAAATGCAGATAAAGAAAAAAAATAATATATCAATCAGTCTTATCGCCATTTGCATCTTAATGAGCAGTTGTGCAAAAATGTTCAACCAAACAACTGCTAATAAAGGAATTCACATTAGTTCCAACATACAAGGTGCAACTGTATATAACAATGATGGAAGGAAAGAATATGGTAAAACTCCACTTACGATTCATGAACCTAATAAGAAAAAGCCGTTAAATATATTAATAGAAAAAGAAAACTATTTACCATCTCAAAGAAGTATTGAGGTACTATCTGCCAATAGAGGTTATTTATTTTTGGATGCTATGTTCCTTTGTATTCCATGTTTGGTTGATATAAACTCAGGTGCACTAAATAAATTCCAATTTGACTCAATTATGGTTCCAATGAAACGTATTATAGAAAAAGGGGCTAAACCCATACCTATTAATATTGAGGATGTAGTTTGGTCAATAAAAGAAGGACAAACTATTGGAAAGGAGATCAAGAATGACATTTACTTCAAAAAAAATACTTTTGACAGCCGTCAATATACAGAAATGATTTGTAACGAAATGGAGGGCACTCGATATGAAAGTCAAAGATGCGGTGCTAACAAGGAGAAAGAATCTTACGGTATTAACTATTCAAACATTAGCCTAATTCCAATTATAAAAGAAATATATCTAAAAGAAATAAAAAGTCGAACTGATTATGCTTATGCAACTCGCTTATCAATTAGTTGGAATTTTGTGCAAAATGAAGGGGATACCATTTCTACATTTAACGACAAGGTTTCGATAATTATTAATAGCGCTGAAAAAAGAAGGGTAATTAACACCTTAATAAACATGTCTTTATACAATTTATTAGATGATGACAAAGTATTTAAAAAACTATCTGAACAAAAAGGGAAAAACCTTCAAACCGAAGTTAAAATACAACAAGTAAAAATCAATAAAATAAAGGCACCTGAATTACCAAATGGATTAACCCCTGCAATTAAACAATTAGTAAAATCAGTTGTAACTATAGCCCATAAGGAAGGACATGGTAGTGGTTTTGTTATTTCTCCTGATGGCTATATTATTACGAATTATCATGTCATTGAAAACAATAACAATATCGTTGTGCAACTAAACGAAAAACTAAGTTTAAAAGCTGAGGTTATTAAAACCAATCCAGAATTTGATTTGGCCTTATTAAAAATTGATAGCAAAGATTTGCTACCCATTGCTTTAGGAAATTCAGAAAATATTGACATTGGCGAAGAGGTTATAGCTATAGGTACTCCAGCGGAATTGTCTTATGGGCAAACAGTTTCAAAAGGAATTGTTAGTGGTAAAAGGAAACTAGAAGAGCATATTTATATACAAACTGATGCAAGTGTAAACGGTGGAAATAGCGGTGGACCTCTTATTAATCAAAAAGCCGAAGTAATTGGTATCGTATCTAGAAAACGTTATGACAAAGAAGGTATTGCATTTGCGATACCAATTAATGATGCCATTGAAAAATTAAGTATTATACAAAATGAAAAATAAATTTCTATTCATATTTTTATTGATATTCAGTAAAGGATTTTCACAGTCAAGTGCGGGAGTATATTTTGGTTACCATTACCAAACACTTTTCCCTCGTGAATATAACTTATCAAATCTAAATTATCTTATAGGCTATCAACAAAGCTTTATTAACAAAATAGTTTTATCAGCCAATTTCGGATTTTCAAGCTCAAGTAGAACCTTTTCTGTAGGTGGGTATAACAGCGGTATAAAAATTGAGAAAGATGTTTACATTGATGTAAATACAGTAATGAAAGATTTTTATTATTTTAATTTCGAATCTAAATACTTCATAAATGATTTGGATGAATCACCTCTAGGTGTATATATTTCCTCCAATTATAAATTAACGAGTTTAGGATTAACTTCTTTAGTAAACGGAATTAATGATGGCAATGGAAATAATATTAGTAATACTTATACAAAAGTAAACAGAGGCCAAAGATATAACACATCATATCTAGTTAATTCATTTGGATTAAAAGTCGGTGCATCAACTGGGCATGGGTTGAATTTATATGCTGGTGCTGATTATAATTTACCTATTAAAACAGAAGACGAGTCGTTATCGGTAAGCATAGCTCCCAATTATAACTCTATTACATACAATATTGGACTTTGTATTGGTTTTGGTCTTGGATACTGATTTAGCCATTTCTATTTAGAATCATATAAAACCAATTGGACTAAGATCTAATTGGTTTTTTTATTTTTTTATATTCCTATTTTCAGGTCATGGTACATAGTGCTTGAATAATTTCGGGCTTTTTAGAATATGTTTGTACTAAGAATTGGTAATTTGGTGTATTCCTATACAAGAAAATTATAATTAATAATATGGAAAACTATGACAATCAAAACACCATCAAAGTTTCCTTGCCAAAGTTATTATTATCTCTCCATAAATTAAATCATTTAAAAATTTTCATAGTCATGCGAAGGTTTAATAAATCTATGTCGTCTTTAAGAACAAACCTAGCATTAAACCAAATAATCATCACAATAATGACAAAAAATTTCCTTCTTGCATTGCTTCTCTTAATAGGAACAACATCAAAAGCGCAATATAATAACATGTGGATTCCTGATACGCTATCGGGAACAAACTTCAATCTAACAATTAAAGATACCTTTGCTCAAATTGTAAACAAAGGCAATCAAACCGTCACTGGTGGTATTAATGGAAAATTTTGGGGTCCTACTTTGTTTATTAATAAAGGAGATGAGGTGCATATGAACGTAACAAACAAGTTAAACGACAGCACAACTATTCATTGGCACGGAATGCACTTACCTGCAGTTATGGATGGAGGACCTCATCAGATAATACCACCAAACACAACCTGGCAACCCTATTGGACTGTAAAAAATGATGCGGCTACCTATTGGTATCATCCACATTTACATGAAATGTCAATGGAACAAATTACTAAAGGAATTGGTGGATTACTTATTGTTCGTGATGAGGTTGAGAACTCACTCCCATTGCCTCGGAAATATGGTATCGATGACATACCATTAATTCTTACAGATAGAGATTTTAACACTTCCAATCAATTTAGTGTAGTGCCTTATGGCGATAGTATGTTAACCAATATGACACTAAGAGCGCAGTATACTATTCCAGCGCAAGTCGTTCGCTTTCGAATTTTGAATGCTGCTATTGAAAGAAGTTACAATATTGGTTTTAGCGACAACAGAACTTTCCAAGTAATTGCGTCTGATGGAGGCTTATTAAATGCTCCAGTGCCATTAACACGCTATTTGTTGCATGCTGGTGAACGCATTGAAATTTTGGTAAATTGCTCAGCGGATTTAGGAAAATCAATTGACATCAAGGCATACAATTCAACATTAGGAAACTTTGTTGCAGGTGGTGAAGCATTTGTTACAGGTCCATTTGGTAATGCTTTGGGTAAAAAAGATTTTAACATACTTCATCTAAATATAGGAGCGCAAACTAACAATGCAATTACTGCTATCCCAATTACCTTAAAAACAAATGTTTTACTAAAAGTAGCTGATGCAAAAATAACAAGAAAACTAACAATAAGCGATAGCACAGGTGTAACTAAGCCTGTTATTTTAGGTCCAAATGCCTTTATTTTAAACCACAAATTATTTAAAATTAATTCTATAGATTACAGTGTTCCATTAAACAATACAGAAATTTGGGAAATCACAAGTAGTTCTGTTTTTGGACATCCATTCCACATTCATGATGTTGAATTTAATATTATTTCAGTTAATGGAGTTGCTCCATCTGCAGCGCAAAGTGGATGGAAAGATGTGGTATTTATACCAGGTAAAACTGGTATTACCAGTTCGGTTGTTAAGTTTATTGCCAAGTTTGACGACTTCGCAGATGAATTGCATCCTTTTATGTTTCATTGTCATATTGCATTGCATGAAGATGAAGGTATGATGGGACAATTTGTGGTAACAAATACAACAGGAGTTAATGACCCTAAAAACACAGAGATTCCGGTATCCATTTATCCTAATCCAACAAGTAGCTCACTTTTTGTTCAATTCAATAATAGCCATCAATCAGCTTACTATATAACCATAACAGATGCGTTAGGTAGAACAAAACTAATGTTACCTAAACCTGATTTAACAAATGGAATTGATATTAGCCAATTAAATAAAGGAGTCTATCATATTTCTATCATTGAAAATAGCAGTAAACAAACTGTAACAAAAACGTTTGTTGTAAACTAAAAAATGAAAAATCAGTATCTACTATTTATAAGCACCTTACTATTTATTATATTCTCTAGTTTCAGCAATGATAAGGTAGTAAACGATTTTTGCTTAAGAAACATTGACGGCAAAATGGTTTCAAGTAAGGCATATAAAAATGCTAAAGGCCTTATTGTAGTTTTTACCTGTAATCACTGTCCCTTTGCAAAGTTATATACAAAACGTCTAAATGATTTAAATACAAAATTTTCGAAATTACATGTGCCACTAATCGCAATAAATAGTATGGATACATTGATATACGAAGATGAGACATTTGAACTTATGCAAAAAAGATCAAAGCAAGAAAAATATAATTTCCCTTATTTGCAGGATGGTTCGCAAACGGTAGGAAAACAATTTAAAGCTGAATACACGCCAACGGCATTCGTCATATGGAAAATAAATAATAAATGGGTTATTAAATATAAAGGTGCGATTGATGACAATGGCGAAAAACCCAAAATAGCTATTTCTTATATTTCTAAAATGGTTAACGAATTGCTGCTAAATAAAAATGTGTCAACAACAGTAACAGCATCTTTTGGATGCAAAATTTTTTATAGATAACTTATAATGAAAAAAAAAACACAACTATTTATCATCTTACTTTCTTTTTATTTGAGTGCAAACTGTCAAAGAAACACTATAATAATTATCGCTGATGATTTAAGTCCAGACTATTTTGGATTTTACGAAAACTCTTTTGATACAGTAGATGTGCCCAATATTAGGTCATTGTTGGCAAGGGGTATTAGATTTAAATATTTATTAAGCAATCCGGTTTGTTCATCTACCAGAACAACGATATTAACCGGGAGATACAGCTTCAGAACAGGAGTAGGTGGAATTGTAGGTGGAATTGGAGGCAGCAACCAAATTGATACCTCTGAGATCTCAATCCCAAAATTGCTTAGAATTTATGATAACAATATTGTAAAAGCCAATATTGGTAAATGGCATTTGAAACAACCTAATCCTGCTATTAATTTAACCAGTCCTTTGGCCCTTGGATATAATTGGTGTGAAGGTCCATTTATTGGTCAATTACAAAGTTTTATCAATTGGACAAAATATACAAATGGGGTAGCAAGTACCGTCACCACCTATGCTACAACAGAAAATGTAAACAATGCTGTAAGTTGGCTGAAGAATCAAAATACGAATAAACCATTTTTCTTATGGCTTGCTTTTAATGCACCACATGAACCATTACATTTACCACCTTTAAACCTTCACACATATACAAATTTAAGTGGAACATTAGCTGATGTCAATGCTCAGCCCAAACAATACTTTAAGGCAATGATTCAAGCTATGGATCATGAAATAGGCCGCTTATTTGATACTTTAAAAGTAATGAATAAGTTTGATAGCACTGATATTATTTTCATTGGAGACAATGGCAATACGCCCCGTACAGCCCAAATTTCGGATCTATCCAAAGCAAAAGGAACCGTATACCAATACGGTGTGCATGTGCCAATGATTATTGCTGGTCCATCAGTAGTAAACAAAGGAAGAGTAAGTAATGCGCTCGTAAATACAGTTGATATTTTCGCAACTATTGTTGAAAATTTTGGCTATAAAAATTGGCAATCTGAAATACCTACAAACAAACCCGTTGATAGCAAAAGTTTACAGCCTATTATTACCAATACGGCTGATAGTGTTAGACCATGGGTGTTTAGTGAAATATTTAAACTTACCACAGATAGTGCTGATGGAAAAGGTATGAGAAACAGAGATTATAAGCTTATTAGGTTTGAATATGGTGCTGAAGAATTTTATAGGCTAACTGATGACCCAAATGAAAGCAAAAATTTACTCATCGGTACTTTAACACCAACAGATATTTCTAATTATAATTATTTATGTACTGAAATGAATAAGCTTCTTGGGAATAACCTTTTTTGCCAAAAAACTGTCAGTTTAAATGAAGATAGAAATATAGAAAATTCAGTTTTCGATATCTATCCTAATCCAAGTAATCTCTTTATTCATTTAAAATTTAGCAAAGAATTGATTGGTAAATGTGCTGTTGAATTTATTGACATTACAGGAAAAACATGTTTAAAATTAATTGATTTTAGTCCCAATATTAATAATACAATTGATATTTCAACCTTGTCAAAAGGGATGTATAATGTTAATTTAAAATACGATATACATTCCTATTCTAAAAAGCTGATTTTAGAGTAAATATTTTAGATTCAGAGCGATTCTTTAGTACAATTAATAAACAGATAAATAATATATGTAAATTAAACAAATATCAAGTCATTTGTATTGGAATTTATTATCAAGGACTCTACAATTTCCAAATACCAATAATTCTCTAATACTGATTAAACTTTCTACGCTATTTTTATCAAAGCATTTCAATTATTATTGCATCGTGAAAAAAACGATTTTATTTAGCCTAATATTCTTAGCAGGATTCACTGCCTACTCGCAAACAACCAAAGAAGCTGAAAAACTGTTGGACCGCATCAGCCAGCGTTATAAGAAATTTAAAACCATCAAAGCTGATTTTCTATATTCCATTGAAAGTAAAATGGAGAAAATAAATGAAAAACAACGTGGTACAATTGTGGTTAAGGGCAATAAATTCAGGCTGGATGTAGCCAATCAGGTAATTATTTGTGACAATAAAACCATTTGGACATACAGCAAAGAGGTGAACGAGGTGCAGATAAATCACTATAACCCTAAAGAAGGGGCAATTAGATTAGATGACATTTTCACTATGTATAACAAGGGTTTCTTGTTTAAAATAGCTGAAACTCGCAAGGAAGGTAAAAACGATATTGCTATTTTTGAACTAACGCCTAAAGATAAAAAGAAAAGCTTCTTTAAAATTAAACTAACAGTAGATAAGACCAATCAAAGTATTAGCAAATCAGAGGTTTTTGATAAAAACGGAAGCGTTCATACTTATACCATTAGCAACCAAGTTCCTAATATCAAATACGAAGACAATCAGTTTTCGTTTAATGTGAAAAAATACCCAGGGGTTGAAGTAGTGGATTTGAGATAGTGCCTGTTTTAGTATTTCGTGAAAGATAGTTTCACTGCGTTCACTATGACGTCACAACGGTCATTTCACTTCGCATTTTTGTCACTTCGCATTCCAAACTTTTTATTTTTTGATAATTCTTGCGCTCACTTTGTAAGATGGCGAATGAACCAATTTCACTTTTTGGTTTCCTTCAATCATATATAAACTATCAGGAAAATACTCATACAATTTATAGCTATGGTATAAAGGGTTGTGAGAGGCAAATTGCGCCTTAACTGCACTGATTTTTTGATGGTTGAATTGCACATGCAATTGCTTCAAATCAACGCTGCTATCATTGGGTGAATATATAACATCAAATTCATCTTGATTTAGTAATAGAGTATCAGCATTCAATCTTCCTGTATATGTATTTTTAAGAATATCTAAATCAAGAAAGGGCTCAATCTCTTTTTTCCAATTCACCTTTGCAGTGTTTATCTTCTCCGTTTCGCCATCAAATAACAAAGTTTTTTCCAAGGCATAATTCGATTGATTCAAACGTATAATTTCAGATTCAAAATAAGATTTCAAATCCACATATTTCGACTGATTAAGCGCATTTCGTTCATCATATGCCTTATCAGCGCATGAGGCTAGCAATAACAAACTGATAAAATAAAAGATATTCGATTTTATAGACATTGGCAATTACATCAATAAACTTTCACCCGTCATGGCTGCTGGCTGAGGCAGACCCATAAGTGCTAAAGAAGTTGGGGCTAAATCAGCTAGTTTACCATTTTTTATTTTATGTTTTGTATTAGGTTCAATCAAAATACAAGGAACATCATTCGTTGTATGCGCTGTGTTTGGTGTACCATCATCGTTAATCATAAACTCACCATTGCCATGATCTGCTGTGATGAGTAAAGAATAATTGTTTTTCAGAGCGGCTTCAACAATTCTACCCACGCAATTATCAACCTTTTCCACTGCTTTTATCTCGGCACTTACCACACCTGTATGCCCCACCATATCGGCATTGGCAAAATTCACACACATATAATCCGCTTCATTTTTAGCTATCTCGTCAAGGGTAAATTGACAAACTTGCTCAGCACTCATTTCTGGTTTTAAGTCGTAAGTGGCTACATCCTTCGGAGAAGGCGCCATGTAGCGGGTTTCTCCATTAAACACATTCTCGCGACCACCACTAAAGAAGAAAGTTACATGAGGGTATTTTTCAGTTTCAGCAATACGTACTTGTTTTTTATTTTCCTTCTCAAGCACTTCTCCCATCGTCATCTGCAAATCGATATCTGGGAAAACCACTTGCACATTTTTAAAGGTTTTATCGTATTCGGTTAAGGTAATATAATGCAAATTCAAATGCTTCATACCTTGTTCTTCAAAATCTTTTTGAGAAAGGGCTTCTGTAATTTCACGTCCTCTATCTGTTCTAAAATTGAAGCAAATTACCACATCATCTGTAGCTATTTTAGCAAGAGGATTATTATCACTATCAACTGCTATAATGGGCTTGATAAACTCATCGGTTTCATTGGCTGCATATCTTTGTTCAAGGCTAGCAATAACATCTTTTGTTTTCTCTCCTACACCATTTACCATGGCATCATAAGCTAATTTTACCCTATCCCAACGCTTGTCACGGTCCATGGCATAATACCTACCTGTAACAGAAGCCAAATGACCATGGATTTTATCCAATTGTTGTATCACATCTTTCAAATAATCAACACCACCCTTAGGGTCAGTATCACGGCCATCGGTAAAGGCATGCACATAAAAATCTTTCATGTCATTATCAGCCATCAATGTGCACAAGCCTTTCAAATGATCGATGCTTGAATGCACACCACCATCGCTCACAAGGCCCATTAGGTGAATCTTTTTGTGGTTAGCTTTGGCATACTTGATAGCATCCAACAATACCTTATTTTCATTCACTGTTTTTTCTCTAAACGCTTTGTTGATAAGCACCAGTTGCTGGTACACCACTCGGCCTGCGCCTATATTCATGTGACCCACTTCGCTATTTCCCATTTGCCCATCAGGCAAACCTACCCACTCGCCACAGGTATGCAATTCGCAATTTGGGTAAGAAGATATAAGTTTATCAAAGTTGGGTGTATTGGCTAATTCGATGGCATTTCCAGGATAGCTTTTTCCTCTTCCCCATCCATCTAAGATAAGTAGTATCACACGTGCATTCATAGGGCGAAGGTATGAAAAAAAATGCTACTCGCAACTTGCTTTTAGCTATCGTCATTGGGCTATGAATCACTGTTAACTAGCTGTTTGCTATTTCACAAAATCTAACATCAAAAAAACATGAGACATTAACTCGTTTTTGATGATTTGTGAATTAAACATATATTTGAAAATAATAGGGCTTATTTTGAGACGTATCCTGCTAAACATCGAAAGATAAGTTTCCTAATAAAGAACCTATGTATTTGCTTGGTGCAAACTTATGAACATTGACTTTAAAGATATACGCTGGATTCAAAATAATAGTTTGCCACCAGGCAAGGCTAATGATTATTCATTAATTGTTGGTCAAGTAATCCCACCGATTTATAACTCATACTGCCGAATACTTCATCCCTTCATAACGAATAATAAACAAGTTTCTTGGAAGACTTTTGCGAACAAATACGGAGTATATTATTACGATAACATTGCACTTTCAAGTTTTACTAATATGTTTAACAAGACAAAAATAGTCGATGACATAATCTTCCCAAACGACTTCCCTGACAATCAAACATTAGAAAAATGCTTAAACGTTATTAATGCCGTATTTCCTGAAACAAAAATCTCAGTCTATTCAAAACTTAACGACACTTTATTTTCTTGTCTTCCTTATGAAGTCTTAACAAATTTTGACGATAACTTTATGGGTTATATTTATCTTGATGATAAATTGATGCTACAGGCAGATACTGATCAACAGTATACTCTAGTAGGAGGCCCAGAGGAACTTATTAATAAACTTAAAGAAACTAACTTGGAGATTATTGACTGCAGTAGCTCAACTCGCATTGACTCACAGTCTGACAAAGTAAATAGACAACGAATTTAAAGGATATCTAACACAACTTTAACAGCACTCGCAAGTGTTAAGCAAAGCGCCACTTGTGAGAATAGATAAACAAAGTTTGCAAATTGGCTATTAAACTTGTTGCTTAAGCATTCATATAATTCGAAACATAACAACGAAGAAAATGCATGAAATCTATAATTATTGTTTTGAAATGACTATCAAATATTTTTATATTTGTGTATGACAAAATTATTGGAAAAAGCTTTTTCAGAGCTAAATAAACTGCCAGAGAATGAACAAAACGATTTTGCTCAACTTATTATTGAAGAGTTGAACTGGGAGAATTCTTTTGCGGCTTCTCAAGATACACTTTTATCCTTAGCCAATGAAGCAATAACTGAGTACAAGGCAGGAAAAACAAAACCATTTGATGAATTATGAAATCTGTAACCACAGAGCGATTCAGAGAGTGTCATAATCTACTGCCCTATCAAGTAAAATTAGCCACTAAAAAGGCTTATAAAAAATGGAAACTTAATCCTTTGGACAATGGATTATATTTTAAAAAACTTCACCCCAACGAAATTTATTCTGTAAGAATTTCTATTTCATATCGAGCCCTATCAATAAAGGAAGGAGATACTTTTATTTGGTTTTGGATTGGGAACCATGCAGAATATGATAAAATGATTGGTCAAAAAGCATAAATGAAGTCAAAACAAAAAATTCAATTCATCTCATAAACTGTATCAAAGACATATAAAATCAATTGCAATATAAAGTCTCCACGCTATGCACTTGCTTCAGATAACAGATGGTGTAAGGCATAAAACAAAATGACTATTTATACCTAAATAACCCATTTAGATTAATAACTATTTATTCAATGATTACCTTAAATAACTCAGAACTAAAATCAGTTTTTATAAAATATATACCTTTAGAAAACTTTGAATTTGTTAGTTCGAAACCTTGATTTTGAAGTTTACATTCATCTAACAAAACCCCCAAACTATTATATACTTTAACCATACCATTCAAAAATTTACCATTAACCGTCATATAAAAAATTCCATTCTTATTTGGGTTTGGATAAATACTAATACTTTGATTTAATTTTTCGTTTTTTTTTATGTTTAGCTTCAAATCTAAAAACAACCAATCGTAACAAGCGCCAAATTCAGAACGCCAAAAGGCTTCAGAATGGGTTCCATTTGGTTTTATTACGTTCATTAAATCTGTATTGTTTATATACCCTTTTTGCTGTAAAACCACATTCATACTATCTTGCCATATAGCCATATTACCACCCTCGTTTTGCCCACAAACAAAATAAAACTTTTGATCAGTGGTTTTACTTTTATTTATAACATAGGTATAAAGTTGATTGCTAAACCAAAATGCAGGAGAAAAAATACCAGCCTTGCCATACAAATTTGGATACTTAAACATGGCGTATGTTGTAATGAGTCCACCCATGCTGCTGCCAGCCATGCCAGTATTCATTTTATCAGGCAATGTTCGGTATGCAGAATCTATATAAGGTTTTAGAGTTAGTGCTAAAAAATCTACATACGCATCCCCTTGACCACCGCCATATTGAGGGTTATTGTAGGGTGAATATTCATCCAATCGCGAAGTTCCACCATTATCAACTGCCACTACTATACAACCTTTATCACCATTATTTTGTTTACTACTTAATGTTTCATCTATTCCCCATTCGTCAGCAAAGGCAGTGGATTTATCAAAACAATTTTGACCATCATGCATGTATAAAACAGGGTAACGTTTGCTTAAATTGCTTTGGTAATCGTTAGGCAAATAAATCCATACCCTGCGTGATTTATTCAACTGCGGAATAAAAAAATTATTGCTCAATATCTTCACATTGGGCAGTGCTGTGGAAACTGTTCCTCCCCCACTCTTCTTATCTTCCCAACCAGCAATAGACACATTTTCCACCCCATTTTCTGTATAAGTAAAACTGCGGTTTCCAATAACATTTCCGTTTGCATCACCTTCTACAGTGGCCCAACTTCCTCGCGTAAATTTATATTCAGCTTTTCCGTTAGCAGCCGGAATGACAATACTAAATGTATTGCCAATCTTAGTTAACTTAAAATTATTATCGTTTGGGTTCCAATTGTTAAAAGTACCTGCTATAAACAAATTATCATTAGCAGGAGTATTGGAAGGAACTGACATAATATGAATGGCTACTTGCGACATTAAGTTACCGCACACAAACCATAACAAGCAGGATAAAAATACCTTTCTCATAGGAATTAATTTTTCTAAAAATAAGCATTTTTTTAACTAAAAATACATTCGAAATAATTTTAGTAACAAAAGGCCTTTATCTCTTGAACATTTAAAATAAAAAGTCATTTGCATATTGAATAAACAAAGTTAGTAAAATGGCTTTAATGCTTGTTTGAACTAACTACCAAAAGAGTATCTGCTAGCAATTGGCAAACACTTTGGAGGCATCATAGTAGGGTTTTGCGGCTTGTTTATCAAGCAATTTTTCTTATTTTTGAATCATGTTTAGGTTAGATAAAACGGCAGTAACTAAAGTAAAAATGGGTGAGGAAAAATCTGCTTTTGCCTATTGGCAAACCCAGTCGCATGATAAACGAATTTCAGCTATTGAATTTTTAAGAAAACAAGTAAATGGAACTCAATCAAGACTTCAAAGAGTTTATAGAATTATTAAACAATCATAATGTAAAATATATGGTTGTTGGTGGTTATGCAGTAGGTTTCCATGGGCATCCTCGTTTTACTGGCGATATCGATTTTTGGGTTGCTATTTCAATGGATAATGCAGTAAAAATAATAGCTGTGCTTAATGAATTTGGTTTTGGAAATTTGTCCTTAAAGGCTGAAGATTTTACTGAAGATAATGTTGTTGTTCAACTAGGATATGAGCCAAATAGGATTGATATATTAACATCTTTGAGTGGCGTACAATTTGATGAATGTTATGCTAATTCCGTTAAAGCTGATTTTGAAGGTTTGAAAATACATTTTATTGATTTGAAACATCTTAAAAAAAATAAAGCATCAACAGGTAGGGCAAAAGATTTAGGCGACATAGAGAATTTGACATGAGTTTTAAATCAGCTCTTGCAAGTGTTAAGCAAAGCTTCACTTGGAAGATTAGATATAAAAAGTATTAACTTTTACCGAAAGTCCTATCCAATTAAAAAGAATATTAGAAAACTATTTCAATAATTAAACCTTTAACCAATTAATAATTCAACTCAATACCCTAATTCCACCTAGGATCTAGCGGTGCATTGGCAAGGTGTTCAAAGTCCTTGCCTAGGTGTTTAACAAGCTCGCGCCACATATCTTCCAAATCATCTGTAAATAAAGTTTCTTTCTCACATTCACTCACCCACCAAGCTTTTTGTTCTATTTCATCATCCAATTGCCCATCGGTCCAACCGCTGTAACCTACAAAAAATTTGAAGTTTTCAGGACTAGCCAAACGATTATCAATAGCATCATTTACCGAATTGATATTTCCTCCCCAATACACCCCTTCGAAAATCTCTTCACAACCTTCGATTAAGTCGCCACAAGTATGAATAAAATGAAGGGTATTTTGCTCTACAGGTCCACCATAATACAATGGGAAATTATAGCTTAACAAATCAGGAACAAGCTCGTCAGTACTGGCATTGAGCAGACGGTTCAACACAAAACCCACCGCACCTTCATCGCTATACTGCCCTAGCAATATAACAGTACGATTAAACTCAGGGTCACTCAAAAAAGGCTCGCTTATTAATATTCTACCTTTAGATGGCAGCATTTTTTTCATTTATCTAAACTGTTTGTTAGGTCAAAAGTAATATTTATTTGTTCTAATATATGCTTCATTATTCTTAATTTCGAAGCGAGTATGGAATCTTCAAATATCAATATTGCAGCTATTAGAAAGGATTATACCTTGAAGAGTTTTTCGGAAAGTGATTTATTGAAAAATCCTTTCGACCAATTTAGGATTTGGTTTACCGAGGCCATTCATGCCGAAGTGAATGAACCCAATGCCATGACATTGGCTACGGTGAAGCCAGATGGCAGCCCAACGGCTCGAATAGTATTATTAAAAGGACTTGAAGATGACTGCTTTGTTTTTTTTACAAACTACAGCAGCAACAAAGGGCAACAAATAGGCGTCAATAACAAAGTGGCTTTGGTTTTCTTTTGGCCTGAACTTGAAAGACAAGTTAGAATTGAAGGTATAGCAGAAAAATTGGAAGACTATAAATCCGATGAATATTTCAAAAGCAGACCAGTGGCAAGCCAGATTGGAGCGCATGCATCGCCACAAAGTCAAGAAATTGAGAACAGGCAATATTTGGAAGATTTGGTTGTGAAAATGGGTGAGTTGTTTGCTGAAAAACCAATTATCAGACCCAATTTTTGGGGAGGTTTTAAGGTGACTGCCCATTCATTTGAATTTTGGCAAGGACGAAGTAGCCGCCTTCACGACCGATTTATATTCAGAAAGTCTAACAATGAGTGGCTTGCAAAAAGACTTGCACCTTAGTAACAATAAATTAATGCGGTATCATTAATTTGGTGATGCTTTTAAAACTATTTAGAATAAAAACGGATGATAAATATTGTACTAATTGTAGCTTCCTCTTTCATCATGAGTGTATTTGCAATGCCTTCAATCATAACGGTGGCAAAGCTTTTAGGATTATATGACAAACCTAATAATCGGAAATTACATACCACCAAAATCCCACGTTTAGGGGGAATCGGCATTTTTGTATCATTTTTGTTGAGTATTTGGTTTGTTATACCAGACCAAAGCCTTCCCAATGCACGTTTTTTGTACAGCGCTTTACTCTTGCTTTTCTTCTCGGGATTGAAAGATGATATCGTTGTGATGTCGCCAGTAAACAAGCTCCTTATCCAATTGTTCGCAGCGGGCCTAATCACCATAGGACAAGGTATCACCATTGATCATTTTTATGGCATCTTTGGTATTAATGAAATCCCGTATTTAGCAAGCATTGCCTTGAGTATTTTCACTATCATAGTTATTACAAATTCCATCAATCTAATTGACGGTGTGGATGGCCTTGCGGGTGGTTTGGGTTTCATCATTACATTGGCATTTGCCCTTTGGTTTAATTATATTGGTCAATCAGGTTTTGCTTTGATGGCATTTGCTCTATCAGGTGCCTTGTTAGGATTTTTACTTTTCAATTTCAACCCCGCTAAAATATTTATGGGGGATGCAGGTTCCTTAACAGTTGGATTTTTATTATCCATCTTTGCCATCAAATTTATTTCAATTAACTCCCCTATTTCGAATTTCGACAATAAAATTTTATCTGCACCAGCCATTGCAGTTTCTATACTTATTGTGCCTTTATACGACACCTTAAGGGTCTTTATGATAAGGACCATGAAACGTAAATCTCCATTTGTGGCTGATAGAAACCATGTTCATCATATCCTTTTAAAAATTGGTTTAAACCACAAAATAGTTTGTTTCACTTTATATGCTATTAGTATTTTATTTGCCACCACAGCCATCTTAATTAAAGACAATCCAAGTTATATTGTCTTATCAATAATCGTAGGCATGGCATTGGTTGTGGGTCAATTGCCTGTGTATTTGTACAGACATCGCTTGGCAGATTTAGAGGTGGAAGAAAACATCATCAATTTTGAGAACGATATTAATCCTACTCAAAACCTTAAAAAATAGGCTATGTCGTTTCAATTGTATGATTCGCTAACGCAAGAAAACCTAGACACAAACTATACCAACTTTCTTAGCCCTAAAGGCAATCTTATCAATCTCAGAAACAATCAAGCATTCAGCTTAGATACCAGCAAAAACTCACTTTGGAGATATAGAAATGCGATACCCATTCAAAACGATAATGGCATCGTTTCGATGGATGAAGGTTTTACACCACTCACCCAAATTCAGTTTAACAATGGCGAAGCATATATTAAACAAGAGCAACTCTTTAGCACTGGTAGCTATAAAGACAGAGGGGCCTCAGTATTAATCAGCAGGGTAAAAGAATTAGGCATTACAGAAATTGTTCAAGATAGCAGTGGAAATGCAGGTTGTGCAATAGCCGCTTATGCTGCCCTTGCAGGCATCACTTGCCATATCTACCTACCATTAGACACTTCGAATGCAAAAGTGGCGCAAATGCAAGCTTATGGGGCAAATATCATAAGAGTGGAAGGTGATAGAGAGGCAACAGCCGATGCGGCTAAAGAAGTGGCTCAAAAAATATATTATGCCAGCCATTGTTATAATCCATGGTTTTTTGAAGGCACTAAGACTTTTGCTTTCGAGCTTTGTGAACAATTGAATTGGCAAGCACCCGATGCTGTTGTTGTTCCTGCTGGTAATGGAACACTAGTAATCGGTTGTCATATTGGATTTACTGAACTTTTTTTCGCCAAAAGAATCAACAAAATCCCGAAAATCATAGCCATTCAAAGTGCCAATTGTGCTGCCTTGGCTCAAATGTTTGAAGAAAATTTGGATGAAATTCCTAAGATTTTAAAACAATCAACTTTAGCTGAAGGTATTGCTATTGCTGAACCTGTAAGGGCCAAACAAATCATAACTGCAGTGAGAGAAAGTAAGGGTCATTTCATAACAGTAAATGAATTAGAAATTATTGACGCTTTAAAATACACTTCACGAATGGGCCATTTCATCGAGCCAACCTCAGCAGCTACCATTGCAGGTTTAGAAAAATATTTGAGTAATAACAAAAATGAAAAGGTAGTTTCCTTATTCAGTGGTCATGGTCTGAAGTCCATTGATAAGTGGATGAAGCTACTTTAAAACCCTATCACAAAATTTGATTATGGAACTTGAAAGTTTTTCAGGTTCTTCTAACATACCACAATGCCCAGAAAGCTCTAAGTAACATATTTCAGCTTGTTTGCAGTTAGATGCTTGCTTTAACATATCCGTTTCTGGAATGAGCGCATCAAATTTACCCACAGCAAAAAACACTAGCAAATCAGTATGCATCAAATAGGCTTCTTGATTTTTTCTAGTCATCATGGCTTTTACAGCTTCTATAATTCCTTTCTGAGGTCCGCTCTTGGCTTCAACTATCAAGCTATCGCATGCCTCTTTGTGATAATCTTTATCTCTAAAAAGGGTTGGAATAAAATTATCTATATAAGCGTCTTTACCATTCTTTTCAATAAACTGAATAAC